>DATNIV010000051.1:0-3387 GCA_035604255.1 Telmatospirillum sp.
CGACTTCCGGCGACCTGTGCTGGTTTCCCGGCAAAATGGTCTATGAGATCAAACCGCGCGGATACAGCAAAGGCACCGCCGTCGAAGCCTTCATGAAAACCGATCCCTTTCGCGGACGAAAGCCTGTTTTCATCGGCGATGACCTCCCCGATGAAGATGGGTTTGAAGCCGTGCGGACCTTCGGCGGTCTCGGTATTCTGATCGGCCCGCACCGGTCGACGAAAGCGCTTTTCCAGTTTGAGACCGTCTCCGCCTTGCGCATTTGGCTGGCAGAATTGCCTCTCTAGGGTGTCCCCCAATCACACCCTGCGGCCAAGCGGCCATCTTGTCGCCACAATCAACAACTCGAATAACGCTAATCTGATTTCCCTATGACACAGCGTTTTATCCCGATCCGTCTCGGGTAGCGCCTGTCCCAGAGAAGGTCGCGACCATGACGACGACGCCCAGATTAGCCAAACCTTTGCTGCAAACGGTCCGCGGCATCATGGACAAGATATTGCGCAAGGAAGAGGGGCGGCGCAACGCCAATGACGTCATCCGCGTCGAGTGGACGGCGGAAAGCCTGAAGCATCTCTTGAAGACGGAGCTCACCGACGCCGAGGTGATCGTCGTCTCCAACCGAGAGCCCTACAGCCACCAGGACATCGACGGTCACGTCCAGATTCAGCGGCCAGCGAGCGGATTGGTCACTGCCGTCGAACCGATCATGCGGGCCTGTGGCGGTCTCTGGATCGCGCATGGGAGCGGCTCGGCCGATGCGTCGAATGTCGACGAGCAAGATCATGTGGCCGTCCCCCCGGACACCCCATCCTACGTCCTGCGCCGCATCTGGCTCACCGACGAAGAACTGACTGGATATTATTACGGCCTTGCCAATGAGGGCTTGTGGCCTCTTTGCCATATCGCCTTCGTCCGGCCCGCCTTTCGAACCGCCGACTGGGCGCAATATGTAGCGGTCAATCGCAAATTCGCCGACGCGGTGATTGCCGAAGCAAAAACCCCCAACCCGCTCGTTCTCATTCAGGATTACCATTTCGCTTTGGCGCCGCGCATGGTCCGCGAACGCTTGCCAGATGCCACCATCATCACTTTTTGGCATATTCCCTGGCCAAATCCCGAAATGTTCAGCATCTGCCCCTGGCGCGCGGAAATCCTTCAGGGTCTTTTGAGCAGTTCCATCCTGGGATTCCACACCCAGTTTCACTGCCTCAATTTCCTGGACTCGGTGGATCGCTTCCTCGAATGCCATATCGACCGCGAACATCGATCCGTCAGCGCCAATGCCCAAACGACTCTGGTCCGACCCTATCCCATTTCCATCGAATGGCCACCCAAAGCCCTCGACGGCCAACCGAACATTGCCGAATGCCGTAAAGAGATTCGAACCCGTTTCAATCTGTCCCAGGACGGGAAACTCGCCGTGGGAGTCGAACGTTTCGATTACACCAAAGGCATCGCCGACCGCTTTCGCGCCGTCGAAAGCATGCTGGAGTCGCATCCCGAATGGATCGGGCGATTCAGCCTTCTGCAAATCGCGGCGCCCAGCAGGTCCGAACTCGCCGCCTACCGCGCGGTTCAGGCCGAAGCGCGGGACATCGCAGGGGTCATCAATGACCGCTTTGGCACCGAAAGCTGGCAGCCCATTTTGCTGGTGCCGACACATCATGAACCGGAACAGATCTTCACCTTGTTCCGCGCCGCCGATCTCTGCGTGGTGTCAAGCTTGCACGACGGCATGAATCTGGTTGCGAAGGAATTCGTCGCCGCCCGTGACGATGACGACGGCGTGTTGATCCTCAGCACCTTCGCCGGCGCATCGCGTGAATTGCCGGAAGCGCTGATCGTCAATCCCTACGACATTCAAGCCATGGGCGAAGCCCTCCATCAAGGACTGACGATGGCGCCCGATCAACGCCGGGACCGGATGCGTCTCATGCGCGACATGGTGGCCGAATACAATGTTCATTTCTGGGCCGGACATATGCTGATGGACGCCGCCCGGATCCGTAAACGGCAAACCATCGACATCGCCACAACGACGACAGGACCCCAATGAGCACACTTGACCTTGGCGTCGTCGGCAACGGCACCATTGCCGCCTTAATCGACAGCGTGGCCACCATCAATTGGTGGGGGTTTCCACGCCTCGATGGCGACCCGGTTTTTCTCAGCTTGGTCAATGGTGGCGAAAGCGAAGAGACCTGCGGATATTTCGCCCTGGATCTCGCCGCTCAAATCCACGCCGATCAGACCTATCTGCCCAACAGCGCAATCTTGCAAACCACGCTTTACGACAATGACAGCGGTGTGGTGGAAATCACCGATTTCGCGCCGCGCTTCGCGTCGCACGAACGGATATATCGACCGCCGATGTTGGTGCGCCAGATCCGGCCCATTCGCGGACAGCCCCGGTTGCGCATCCGGATCAGACCTTGCGCGCACTATGGTGCCGAACGTCCCGAAGTCACTCGTGGCAGCAATCACATCCGGTATGTGAGCGATTCGCAAACATTGCGCCTGACCACCGACGTCCCGCTGTCCTACGTGCTGGAAGAACGCCCCTTTTTGGTCGATCACCCGGTGACACTGATCATTGGTGCCGATGAAAGTCTGCGGGCGGGAATCGAGCAAACGGCGCGCGACTTGTTCGAGCGAACCCTCGACCACTGGCGCAGCTGGGTGCGCTCTTTATCGATCCCTTTCGAATGGCAAGACGCCGTCATCCGTTCGGCCATCACCCTGAAGCTTTGCAATTTCGAAGAAACCGGGGCGATCGTCGCGGCTCTCACCACATCGATTCCCGAATCTTCCGGCAGCCAGCGGAATTGGGATTATCGCTTCTGCTGGCTGCGCGACGCCTATTTCGTCATCCATGCTCTCAATCGTCTCGGCGTGACCCGCACCATGGAGGATTACCTTGGTTTCATCACCGATATCGTCGATGAAACCAAGGAACAAGCCTTGTGCCCTGTCTATGGAATCAGCCGCGACAGCGCCATTGAAGAGCGTGTGGCGCCCGCTCTTGCCGGCTATCGGGGCCAGGGCCCCGTCCGCGTCGGCAACCAGGCCTACCGACAGGTCCAAAATGATACCTACGGCAGCGTTGTCCTCGCCGCCACCCATGCCTTTTTCGACCACAGGCTGATCCGCCCGGGAAACAACGATCTGTTCGAGCGCCTGGAAATTCTCGGCAAACGGGCCGTCACTCTGTTCGATAAACCGGATGCCGGCCCCTGGGAGCTGAGGACCTCCGCCGCGGTTCACACGTTTTCCAGCGTCATGTGTTGGGCGGCTTGCGATCGACTGGCGAAGGTGGCGGCCATCCTGGACCGATCCGACCGCGCGGCTTGGTGGCGCAAACGGGCCAATCGCCTGCATGCGGAG
>DATNIV010000052.1:0-3463 GCA_035604255.1 Telmatospirillum sp.
ATGCGGCAAGCGCCCTTCTTCGGCTGGATCAAGGACCTCTCGGTTCCCGACCCGACCACGATCTTCAATCTTTTCGGACTGATCCCCTGGACTCCACCGGACATGCTGCATATTGGCGTCTGGCCGTTGATCATGGGTGTCACCATGTTCCTGCAGCAGAAGCTGAACCCGGCCCCGCCTGACCCGATCCAGGCCAAGATGTTCACCTTCCTGCCAATCATCTTCACCTTCATGCTGGCCAACTTCCCGGCCGGTCTGGTGATCTACTGGGCTTGGAGCAACTCGCTATCAATTCTGCAACAATGGCTGATCATGAAACGCCAGGCGTAAGCCTCGGCGCCCCTCTCACCGATCCGGCAGAGGAGGCGGCCCGCATCGAAGCGGGCCGTCTCTTGTTCGCCAAGGAATGCCGATTCGTCGCCGGCACGGCGACGCTTGACCGATTGCCGCCGGTGGAACTGCCGGAAGTGGCCTTTTCCGGGCGGTCCAATGTCGGAAAGTCGAGTCTGATCAATGCGCTGACGGGCCGCAACAGTTTGGCGCGCGCCTCCAACACGCCGGGCCGGACGCAACAGATCAATTTCTTCGACTTAGGCCGCCGTCTGATGCTGGTGGATCTGCCCGGCTATGGCTTCGCCCAGGCGCCAAAAAGTCATGTCGCCGAGTGGAACGCCCTGGTGAATGCCTATCTGAAGGGCCGCGCGGTCCTCCGCCGGACCTATGTCCTCGTCGATTCCCGGCACGGCCTCAAAGACAACGATCTTGAGATCATGACCATGCTGGACAAGGCCGCCGTCATCTATCAGGTGATTTTGACCAAGGCCGACAAAATCAAAGCGTCGGCCTTGCAAACCGTTTGCGACGAGGTGGCCGCCGCCATTATCAGACGCCCGGCCGCCCACCCCGAGATCATTCCCACCAGCGCGGAAAGCGGCCTGGGAATTGCCGCATTGCGCGCCACGCTCACCACCTTGGCCCTCAGTGTTCCTCAGCCGGAGACCAAACCATGACGACCGATCCGACACGTGCCGACGAACGTGCCACCTGGCTTGAAAAAGCCAGAACTTTGTCGGAGGCTCTCCCCTTCTTTCGCGAGCATACGGGCGAAACATTCGTCGTCAAATACGGCGGCCACGCGATGGGCGACGAGAACCTGGCCCAATTGTTCGCTCGCGACGTGGTGCTCTTGCGACAAGTGGGAATCAATCCGGTGGTCGTCCACGGCGGCGGGCCGCAGATCGGCGCCATGCTGGAACGCCTGAAGATCAAAAGCGAGTTCGTCGACGGCCTTCGGGTGACCGACCAGGCCACGGTCGATATCGTTGAAATGGTGCTGGCCGGTTCGATCAACAAACAGATCGTCACCGCCATCAATCAAGCTGGCGGATTTGCCGTCGGTCTTTCGGGCAAGGATGGTCAATTGATCCGCGCCCGCAAACTGCGCCGCACCCAGCGCGATCCGGACTCCAACATCGAAAAGGTCCTCGATCTCGGCTTTGTCGGCGAACCGGCCGAAATCAATCCGCATGTGCTGAAATTCTTCCAGCAGTCGGATATCATTCCTGTCATTGCGCCGACCGGCGTCGGCTCGGCCGGAGAAACCTACAATATCAACGCCGACACCGCCGCGGGCGCCATCGCCGGCGCCTGCGGCGCCTCGCGTCTGATCTTCCTCACCGACGTCGCCGGTGTTCTCGACAAGCAAGGCAATCTGATCCCCGACATGACGGCCCGCCAAGCCCGGCAATTGATCGCCGACGGCACCATCAGCGGCGGCATGATTCCCAAGGTGGAGACCTGCCTGGAGGCCGTGGCCTTGGGTGTGGAGGCGGCGGTGATCCTGGATGGCCGCGTTCCGCACGCCATGCTGCTGGAACTGTTCACACCGCATGGGGCCGGCACCTTGATCCGCCGCGACGCGTAGGGGCACCGCCACGACCCTCGAACAGTTGCGGATCTTCGTCGCCGTGGCGGAGCGCCTTCATTTTACCCAGGCGGCGCAGGCACTCGGACTGACGCAATCGGCGGTCAGCGCGGCGATCGCCGCGCTTGAGGAGCGCTACGGCGTCCTTCTGTTCCACCGGGTCGGACGCCATGTGGAATTGACCGACGCCGGAGCGGCATTCCGCGACGAAGCGCGCGACGTTCTGGGTGCGGCTGAGCGTGCCGAGGAATCCCTTTCCGAGTTGACCGGCCTCAGACGAGGGCATCTGCGGATCATCGGAAGCCAAACCATCGCCACCTATTGGCTCCCTCCCCGATTACTGCGCTTCCGGCAACGCTACCCCGGCATCCAGATCGATCTGGCCATCGGCAACACGACGCAGGTGGCCGCTGGCGTCATCGCCGGCGACGCGGAGTTGGGCTTTGCCGAGGGCACGGTGATCGCGCCCACCCTCGACATCCAAACGGTCGACGACGATCGCCTGGTTCTGGTCGTCGGACAGCACCATGCCTGGGCCGCCGACCAGGCTTTGACCGCCGAAGACTTTCGTAAAATGCCGTGGGTCCTGCGGGAACCGGGATCGGGAACACGCGACGCCACCGAAGCGCTGCTGGCCAGCCGGCAACTGAGCGTGGCCGATATCGCCGTCTGCCTGGAACTTCCCAGCAACGAAGCGGTTCGCACCGCCGTCGAAGCCGGCGCCGGGGCCACCGTGCTGTCGTTCTCGGTGGTGGCCACCAGTCTGCGAGCCGGCGTGTTGAAGGCCGCCGGCTGTGCCCTGCCGACCCGGCGTTTTCAATCGCTGCGGCACCGCGAACGACGCTTAAGCGTCGCCGCCAAGGCCTTTCTGTCGTCGCTGGAAAAAACAAGATAGTCGGACGAGGGGACGTCACCCGTTTGGCCGGATGTCGCCAACCATCGCGGCGAAAAACTCCAACTGCCAGAGCATTTCTTCTTCCGTCATCGGAAATCCGCTGGAGCCGGACCGCGGCCGCAATGTGTCGGCAGGCGCCACCTTTGCCAATTTTGTCTGCAGAACCACGGCGGCCGACATGTCGAAATGGGCTTTCCAGCTCAAGGCCACCATGCCTTTGGCGCTTTGTGTCGCAATGATCTTGTTCACGCGCTCGACCGATACGTCGGCGCGCACCGCCAAGGCGCAAGCGACGAGTTCCATTTCACCGGACGTCAGCGCTTTCAGGATGGCCTGTTCCGTCAACTGACCTTCCGCGAACAGGCGCTTCACATAGTCGATCATCGTCTCCGACGTGGACCCGCCCGGCTTCGGTTGTGTTCGCCGAAAATCGACCATATCCGAACCGGCGTCTTCGACCCGGCGACGCACCGCCGCCGCCACGGCCGCCTTGGTCTCGGGATCAAAGTCGGCACGCTGGTCGAGCGCTTGCAGGAGATTGTCGGCAACGAACCGCGCCAGTCGCGTCGCGGCCCGGGCCGAAAGATGCGGACGGTGAACCAGAGGCGCATGCCAGGAATCGTGATCCGGTGCCCGGTCGAGCA
>DATNIV010000053.1:0-3185 GCA_035604255.1 Telmatospirillum sp.
AGCCACGGCCGCAGCCCCAGCGCCCGGCCGGCCTCGATCTGCCCGCGCGGCACCGCCTCTATCCCGGCGCGCACGATCTCGGTGGCGTAGGCGCCGAGATTCATCACCATGGCGATGAAGGCCGCCATTTCGGGGGAAAGCTTGAGACCGGCCGCCGGCAAACCGAAGAAAATGAAAAACAACTGCACGATGAAGGGTGTATTGCGGATCACTTCCACATAGGTTCCGACGACGAGGCGCAGCCAAGCGGGGCTGTTGGCGCGGATTCGGGCGCAAACGATTCCGAGGGCCATGCCGATCACTGTGGCGACGGTCGTCAGATAGATGGTCCAGGCCAGACCTTTGATCAGCAAAGGCCATTGGCCGAGGACGGCCATGAAATCGAGTTCGATGCGCATCGCGATTAAAGCGGTAAATCGCCGGCGGCGCGGCCCAACCATTTTACGGACAGAGCCTCAAGCTCGCCGCTCTTTTTGGCCTCGATGATGACATCGTTGATCTTGGCCAACAGCGCATCCTCGCCTTTGGCAAGGCCGACGAAGCAGGGGCTTTCTTTGAGCAGCAGCTTGAACTCGGCTTTGATCTGGGGATTCTTCTTGATCATATTGTCGGCGACCGCCGAACTGGTCGCCACAAGTTGGGTCTGGCCGGCGACGAAAGCGGCGATGGTCGCGTTATGGTCTTCGAAGCGCCTGATTTGCACGTCCGAGGGGGCGACCTTCGAAAGTTCCTGATCTTCCATGGCGCCGCGTGTGACCCCCACGGTCTTGCCGGAAAGGTCCGCCCAGGCCTTGATCGGCAAGGCGGCCGGCGCGAAGACGGCCTGAAAGAAGGGGGCATAGGCGTGACTGAAATTGATCACGGCCTCGCGTTCGGCATTCTTGCCCAGCGAGGAGATGACGAGATCGGCTTTGTGCGTCTGCAGATAGGCGATACGATTGGCCGCCGTCACCGGCAGAAGTTCCACTTTCACGCCCATTTTCTTGGCGATCAGAGTGGCCATGTCGATGTCCAGACCTTGCGGCGCGAGGTCGGTGCCGACGAATCCATAAGGCGGGTAATCCGTGGGGATGGCGATCTTGATCGTCTTCGATTTGACGATGTCGTCGAGTGCGCTTTGCGCATGGGCCGCTCCGCTCAGAGCCATGCAGCCCATCGCGGCCAGACTGAAAAGGAAGTTACGTTTGGACAACATCATCGTGGGGCTCCGGAGTGAAGTGAGCGGTCACCGTGGATCGCCAAACGAGAGGCAATCCCCTGTATGAGCCCCAAATACGCAAGAAGCGGGCCAAGCGGGCATTCAAACGGTGCCGGCGAGGCCTTCTCAAGAGCCGAAATGAATGAGAGAGTAAAAGTTAGGCAGACGAATGATATATGCCCATATGCTAGGCATGGGCATTCGCCGAATGGAATTAGATCGCTCGTCTTCTGACGCCAACGGAAAGTCCCCCATCCGTCATTCCCTCGCCCGCTTTGCGGGAGGGTGAGGGGAACGCCTGTGCCGAAAATATATTCTGGAACTTGTCTGGAGATGCGGTAATGGGCCCTGCGCGCTACTCGCCCGCAGGGCCCATTACCGCATCTCTAAGCGCTTTAAGCGCGATGGCCGCGTAACGGCTGTGCCGCCATGGACATGGGCCAGGGAAAGGACTCCGATGTCACGTGAAGACGGGGCATCGGCGCCGGAACGGGCGGCGAGATGCCGATCCGTGGCATCGGCAACACCAGAGATGGTGCGTCGAACAGGCAATTGAACAAATCGTAGACATCGGTCAGTTCGCAGGCCCAACGATGCACGGAGCGGAACCTGACCAACCCGATGTCGCGACGACGCGCGATCGGTGTCAGAACATGTTGCAATCTCATCAGAAACCGATGTTCGAAACCGGCGAAACCGTCCTCTTCGAAGGGTTTCAGCGAGAGCAGCGCCAAGCTGCCGTCACCCAAAGGTCCAACAACATCAATGGAGGTGGCC
This sequence comes from Telmatospirillum sp., assembly GCA_035604255.1. Taxonomy (GTDB): domain Bacteria; phylum Pseudomonadota; class Alphaproteobacteria; order Rhodospirillales; family Magnetospirillaceae; genus Telmatospirillum. The sequence continues at coordinate 1,976 of DATNIV010000053.1, forward strand.
GCGGTACGAACCGCCGATTCGAGAATGCTTTCCGGAAGGGCCTGGGCGCTGACCGACATCAGGGCCAGCCGGACCGAGGAAGCGCCCAGAGCGTCGATTTGCCGTTGCGTTTCCGCGGCGAACATATCGTGATCGGTCATCGACGGTTCTCCTGGTTAATGTTTTTTGTCAAGGCTCACTTGGGCGGGGGTCGTGACGGCGCCAATGACCGCACCCGCCGCGCCGCCGACCAATGCGCCGCCGAGAATGGGGCCGCCGGCGACTGCCGTGACCAGCGCTCCACCAGCGGCGCCGATGGCGCCACCGGAGAAAGCGCGTTGCGCTTCCGGCGACATATGGGAACAGGCCGATAACGACAGCAAACTCAAGCAGATCACACAGACAACGAAAGGCTTCTTCACGACGGGTTCCTTGTCGACATGGCGATGGCCCGCCACATCTGAAGCATAGAGCCGCGTCAGAGGGTAAGGCGTGCAAGGAAGCTGTGAGATTTCTGTGATATGGCCCCGCGGGGACCAAATTTACGCAGCCGGCAGAGTAATCGCGATCCTCAGGCCGGCATCGGGAATGTTCTCGGCCTGAACATGTCCTCCCAACATTTCCACCGTTCGGCGGACGACGGCCAGACCGACGCCGAAATGGGCCGTGCCTTCCTCTTCCGAAGGCCGCTCGGCGGGGCGGTGCGAGAAATTGCGTCGGAAGATCGATTCCAACTGATCGGGCGGCACGCCGGGACCTTCATCTTCGACAAGCAAACGAACGGAGTCGGAGTCGGTGGATACTGTGACCGTCACCGTGCCGTCCTTGGGAGAAAAGCCGACGGCATTGTCCAGGATATTTTCCAAGATCGTCTCAAGACTTTCCTCGGTCGCCGCCACCCACGCCTTTGCCGCGCCTTTGGCCAGGACATGAATGCCGTCAGCACTGTGGATTCGATGAAAGGCGGCGGCCATATCGGCGGCCAGTCGTGCCAGATCGACCCTCTGCAAGCGGGCGTTGATCAGGGCTGCCGCGGTTTCGTCCAGGCGCCGCGCACTGTGCACCAAATTGGTGAGCCGCTCCAAGGCGTGCTCGATGACCTCCAGCGCCCGGTGGGAGCGTGGGTCCGCGCGGGCGGTGATGCGCAAAGGTTCTATGGATTGGGTGAGCGTGGCGATCGGCCCCTTGAAGGCGTGCGCATTATCTTCGGCCGCTTCCCGCATGGCTCGCG
>DATNIV010000054.1:0-2949 GCA_035604255.1 Telmatospirillum sp.
GGCGTCCTGCCCTTCGACATTCCGGAAGCCGAGACCGAAGTGCTGGAAGGTCCGTTGCTGGAATATTCGGGGCCGTCGCTCGGCCTGTTCAAGATGATGTCGGCGGTAAAAGCGGTCGTCGTCTTGGGGCTGGGGGTTGCGCTGTTCTGCCCCAACGGGCCGGACGGTGTCCTCGGGCTCGCCCTTTTTGTCGTCAAATGCACGGTTCTCGCCGTTCTCGGCGTCACCGTGGTGCGAACCGGCATGGGCCGCATGCGCATCGACCAGGCTTTCTATTTCTTCCTCAAATGGCCGGCCGCGCTGGGAATCGCCAGTCTGGTCATCGTGCTTGTGAGGCTATGACATGAATGCGATCAAACCCTCTTTGGCGTCCCGTCTTTCCACCAAGTCGCCATGGCTCTACCGGATCAATGCCGGGTCTTGCAACGGCTGCGATGTCGAGTTGGCGACCACGGCCATCATCCCGCGCTACGACGTCGAACGCCTGGGCTGCCAATATTGCGGAAGCCCCAAACATGCCGACATCGTGCTGATCACCGGGCCCTTGACGGCGCGGGTGAAAGACAAGGTTCTCCGTCTCTTCGACGAGATCCCCGAGCCCAAGGTCACCGTCGCGGTCGGCGTCTGCCCGATTTCCGGCGGGGTCTTCCGGGAAAGCTATGCGATCGCCGGGCCCTTGGACAAATACATCCCGATCGACGTCAACATCCCAGGGTGTCCGCCGCGTCCGCAGGCGATCATCGAAGGCATCGCCAAAGCGATCGCCGTTTGGCAATCGCGGATCTGAAGGAGTCGGCCGTGTCGTTTTTTCTACCGGTTCTCTTAAGAAACCTGTTCCAGGGCCCGTCGACCGAGGCTTTCCCGTTTGCCGAGGCCTATACCCCGGCGGCTATGCGGGCCCGCGTCTCCTTCAATCCGGACTCCTGCGCGCTGTGCCGCGTTTGCGCCCGGATGTGTCCGGCCGGCGCCATCCAGCTTGAGAAGCGCCCCGACGGGTTGGAGTTCATTCTGTGGCACAACGCCTGTGTTTTCTGCGGATTGTGCGTGCATTACTGCGATTCGGAGGCGTTGCATCAGACCGACGATTGGCATCTGTCGCATCTCCAGGCCGAGAAATACGCCATGGTCGAGAAGGCGGTGGTGAAATTCCAGAAATGCAGCACCTGCGGCAAGCAGAAGATGCCGGCGCCGCTGCCCTTGATGGCCAAGCTCTACCCCGGTCTGCCCGCGGATGAAATCGAACGGCTGCGGGCCATGTGCCCGCAATGCCGCAAGGCCGAAAGTGCTCCGGTGCAAGGAGAGACTCCATGACGGATATGCAAACCATCGTCGCCAAGGGGCTGAAGGCCGCCGCGCCGGATCGTCATCAGCTGGATTTTCGTGTCGACGTCAAAGGGGTGACCACCGGCTGGTGCGTGCTCGACGACAAGGAGGATCTGCTGGCCGTGGCGCGCTTTCTGACCGAGCATGCCGCCCGTTTGTCGACCATCACCGCCTATTCCACCGAAAAGGCGAAGCGAACGGGCAATTTCGAGATCGCCTATCACTTCGATCTGGATGGCGACACCCTGACGGTCACCGTGCATGTCCCGCCGGAGAGCGAGGTCGACAGCCTGACGCCGCTGTTCGGCAACGCCGACTGGCCGGAGCGCGAAATGGCCGAGCTTTACGGCATCAAACTGCGGGGCCATCCCATTCAACAACGTCTGTTCATCGACGAATCGTTGGGCGACGCGATATTCGATCAGTACATCCCCTATTCGACCATGGTCAATGCGGCGACCACCAAGGGTTTGTGGGAAAAAGTCATCGCCAAGGGCAAGGAGGAGGTGACGCCATGAGCACCTATAAGATTCCCGTCGGGCCGCTGCATGTGGCCCTGGAAGAGCCGATGTATTTCAAGGTCGAGGTGCAGGGCGAAACCGTCGTCGGGCTCGACATCACGGCCGGTCATGTCCACCGTGGCATCGAATATCTGGTGGCCAAGCGCAATATTCACCAGAATATCGTGCTGACCGAGCGCATCTGTTCGCTGTGTTCCAACAGCCACCCTTTTTCCTATTGCATGGCTTTGGAACGGATCGCCAATATTACCGTGCCGGAGCGTGTCGAATATCTGCGAGTCATCGCCGACGAGATCAAACGCATCGCCTCGCATCTGTTCAATGTGGCCATCGCGGCCCATCTGGTCGGCTTCGATTCGCTGTTCATGCATGTCATGGAAACCCGTGAAATCATGCAGGACACCAAAGAGGCGATCTTCGGCAACCGCATGGATCTGGGCGCCAACTGCATCGGCGGGGTCCGCTTCGATCTGGACGCCGAGGGCAAGAGCTATCTTGCCGCACAACTCGCCAAACTGACGGAGCCCTTGGCCGAGTTCCGCAAGATCTACGAGACCAACGGTTCGGTCTTGCGGCGAACCAAAGGCGTCGGTGTCCTGCCGCGTCAAGACGCCATCGCGCTGGGCCTGGTCGGACCGGTGGCGCGCGCCAGCGGCGTCGATTACGACGTGCGTCGCAAGGCGCCTTATGTGGTCTATGACAAACTCGATTTCGACGTCCAGACATTGCCCGATGGCGATGTGTGGTCGCGCACGATGATCCGGCTTCGCGAAGTGTCGGAATCGGTGAAGATCATCGAACACTGTTTGCGCGATATTCCGCAAGGGCCGATTTCCATCGACAAAATTCCGGACATTCCGGCGGGCGAGTCCATCGCCAAGTCCGAGGCGCCGCGCGGCGAGCTGATTTATTATCTGCGGACCGATGGCTCGGACAAGCCGGCCCGCCTCAAATGGCGGGTGCCCAGCTACAACAATTGGAAAGGTCTCCAGGTGATGATGGCCGGCTGCAAGCTGGCCGATATCGCCCTGATCGTCGGGAGTATCGATCCTTGTGTTTCCTGCACCGAACGTTAGTGCCCCTTCTTCCGGGTGCAGGGACTCGC
>DATNIV010000055.1:0-3067 GCA_035604255.1 Telmatospirillum sp.
GGCGTGCTCTATGCCGAGGACGCGGTTACCCAATGCAACAAGTCCTGACAAGAATCAGGACGTGACGAGGAAACCGGTGCCATGACTGATCTCTATGCTGTTTTCGGAAATCCGTTGAGTCATACGAAATCGCCGCTCATCCACACGGCTTTTGCGGCGCAAACGCAACAAGATCTGGACTATATCGCGATCGAATCGCCGCTGGACGGTTTTGCCGCCGATGTCGAAAAATTCCGGGCTCGCGGGGGAAAAGGCATCAATATCACCGCGCCTTTCAAAGTCGAGGCGTTCGCCCTGGCGACCGATCTGCGCCAAAGAGCCGAACTGGCCGGGGCTACCAACGCGCTGAAATTCGAAGGCGACAAGATTATCGCCGAGAATTTTGATGGGGTCGGTCTGGTCCGGGACATTCAGCAAAATCTGTGCGCTCTGATCCGAGGCCGCCGAGTCTTGATGCTGGGAGCAGGCGGTGCCGCACGGGGGGCGGCGCTGCCAATCCTCGAAGCCGGACCATCGGAGCTGACGATCATCAACCGGACCATCCCCAAGGCCCATGCCCTGCGGGAAAAGTTCGCGTCTTACGGCAAGGTCTCCTCGGGTGGCTATGCGGATATCAAGCAGGGGGTCTTCGACATCGTCATCAATGCCACCTCGGCCAGCTTGCGGGGCGAACTTCCGCCGATCACCCAGACGGTATTTGCCCAGGCCGGGCTTGCTTACGAACTTGCCTACGGCAAGGGCCTGACCCCGTTCCTGGGCGTGGCGAAGCAAGCTGGCGTCGATCGCTTGGCCGATGGCGTCGGCATGTTGGTCGAACAAGCGGCGGAGGCGTTCGAATGGTGGCGCGGCGTTCGTCCGGCCACCCGGGCGATGATCGATAAAATCACCGTACCGCTGACGTAATCGGGTGCGCTAAGGCGCCCATCTCATTGAAGAAAGGGAGGACACTATGTCGAAGGTTTTGGCTCTGCACGGTATCAATCACAATATGTTTGGCAAGCGGGACCCGGCTCAATACGGGACTTTCACGCTTCAAGACATCTACAAGAGCATCGAAGATCTTGGCAAAGATCTCGGCGTCGAGGTCGAGAATTTTCAGACAAACGACGAAGGAGCGATCTGTCTGAAAATTCATCAGGCATTCCTCGACGGCGTTGACGCCATCATGATCAATGCCGGCGCGTGGACCCATTACAGCTATGGCTTGCGCGACGCCCTGGCGATCTTCACCGGGCCGATCATCGAAGTTCACATGTCCAACGTGCATGCGCGCGAAGAGTTCCGGCATCATTCGGTGATCTCGCCGATCGTGAGCGGCCAGATCGTTGGACTTGGACTGCAAAGCTATACGTTGGCGCTCCGTGCCTGCGTGGCGATGATCAAGCAAGGCGAAGAGACGCGGTAACCCTCATCCGTTAAAACACGGTTCCTGCCGTGCCGGGACGGCGACGGCAGGAACCGGTTGTCGGTGTGGGGAAAACCTCTCCCCACACGGTCGGCCCAACTAGAAGCGATATTTCAGTCCGGCATTGACGCCGTAGTCATCGCCGCCCTTGCGGGAGAAGGTGGTGGCGCCGTTGACTTGCGCACTGAGCCCTTCGGCCAGTGACGCGCTGATGCCGCCGCCGACTTTGCCATAGGTGGTGTCCCCGCGACCCGCAACCGGCGTGGTGACCGACAACAAGGGCGTGGAGGCTTGCGTGGTGACGATCGATTGGTCGCCGCCGAGGAATTCATGTTCGGCGGTGAGATTGACATAAGGGTCGATCTTGGCCGCGCCGAACGGTTCGGACAGGCGAATCTGGCCGCCGATTTGTCCGGTCACCATCTCCGTCGTATGTTTTCCGACCATTTGGGTCAGCAAATATTCGGCTTGTTCCGTATAGCTGTCGAGAGCGGCGGTGGTGTAATTGATGCCGGCGATCGGGCCGAGCTTGACGGGCGCGACGTTGAACAGATAGCCGCCTTTGGCGCCGACCAGCGCGTCGGACCCATGAACGTTGCCGCGGATGGTGTTCAGCACGCCGGGACGATCGAGTTTATATTCGTTGAAGCCGTATCCGGCCACGACATCGGCGAACCAATTCGCATAGTTGACCGATCCGAAGCCGGCGAACTGATAGGAATCGGCGTCGATGTGCCCCATGCTCTGGTTCAGCGTCGCATGCGGCATGGAATAGTTGACGGCCAGTCCGACCACGACATTGGGATTGAGACGATATTCGCCTCCGACGGTCGAGCTGGCGATGTGGTAATCATAGCCGAACGAGAACAACTGATCGCCGCGTTTGCCGGACTGGTAACTGCCTTCCGCGAACAGGGAAATCGGGACGTTCGGACTGCTTGCCGAGGTGGCCCCACTCGCATTTCCGCTGCGATAGCTGTCCAGCCGATTGAACAGGGAGGCCGAGAAAGCCCCCGCATTGATTTGCGCCAGTTCGCTTTGTGCGGCGATGGTCGCCGGCGCCAGGACTTGGTTGGTTTCATACGCGGCTATCAAAGCGGCGAAGGCCACCGTGGGATGCTGGTAAATGGAGGTATATTGGTCCTCGGCGATGATCGTTGCCGTGCTTGGCGAAGAGCCGCTGTTGGGTGACGCGCAAGTTCCTCCGCTGCCACCGTAATTCCTGCAATATTCGCCTGTAACCGTAAATCCGTAGAGTTTGGGATTGGCGGCAACATTGTTCGCCAATGTCGCTTCGTCGAACAGGAATATCCGAGCCCCGGCATTTGCATAGGGCACAAGCGCCGTTTGAAGCAGGGCCAGGTTGGACGTGTTCGTCAGGATGAAGTTGCGCCCACCGAGACTCATATAGGTCTGCACATAACCTGCGAGATTGCTGACACCCTGTGTCGTGCTGATTCCGACCCCATAGGCTGCGGCGCCCGTATCGTTGCCGCCCCCAGGCGATGCTGTGGTGATATCGATCAAATCGCTGATGCCGAAATGCCGTCCAGAGGCTAGCAGAACTTGCATTTCCTGGGCCTGGCCGGGCAATCCAAGCGCTTGATTGTTGTTGTTTACCGAACCCGATGTCGCGCCACCCCATGCATAGTTGGTGACCGT
>DATNIV010000056.1:0-2970 GCA_035604255.1 Telmatospirillum sp.
GCCTCATGTCGGCTCGGGAACGCCTGTCCGCTTTGTTCCAAGACGGAACCTTTCAGGAAGTCGGCACCCAAGCGCATCACTCGGCGCGTAATTTTGGCATGCAGAGAAAGGAATTGCCGGGCGACGGCGTCGTCGTCGGCACCGGTTATGTGAATGGGCGGGTGGTTGCCGCCTTCAGCCAGGACTTTACCGTCGCGGCCGGCTCGGTCGGCAAGGTTCACGCCGCCAAGATCGTCACCGCCATGCAGACGGCCGCCACTATGGGCGTCCCCCTGGTCGCCTTCAAGGATTCGGGCGGAGCCCGTATCCAGGAGGGAGTCGATGCGCTGTCCGGTTATGGCAATGTCTTTTACAACAACGTCCTGTTGTCCGGCGTCGTCCCGCAAATCGCCGTGGTCTGTGGTCCCTGTGCCGGCGGCGCCGCCTATTCGCCGGCGCTGATGGACTTCGTCATCATGACCAAAGAAAACGCCTATATGTTCATCACGGGACCGGACGTCATCAAGGCCGTGACTGGCAAAGCGGTGACCATGGATCAGATCGGCAGCGCCGCTGTGCATTCCTCGGTCAGCGGCAACGTTCATTTCGTCGCCGAAGATGATACGCATGCCGTTGCCTTGGTCCAGCGCCTGCTCAGTTACCTGCCGGCCAACAATTCGGAAGAACCGCCCCACCAGATGTCACCGGACATCGTTCTCTCCGAGGATCCCTCGATATACGATCTCATCCCCGATGATTCGTCAAAGCCGATGGATGTGCGGACCATTATCGAGCGCTTGGTCGATACGGGGCAATTTCTGGAAGTCCACGCTAATTTCGCCGGCAATTTGATCGTCGGATTTGGCCGCATCGAAGGGATGGTCGTCGGGCTGATCGCCAACCAGCCGATGGTCAAGGCTGGCGCCCTCGACATGGACGCCTCGGACAAGGGGGCGCGCTTCATCCGCTTTTGCAACGCCTTCAATATTCCGGTGGTCACCCTGGTCGACGTTCCCGGATTCCTGCCGGGCATCGAGCAGGAACGCGGCGGCATCATTCGTCACGGCGCGAAGATGCTCTTCGCCTATGCGTCCGGCACGGTTCCGAAGATCACGATTATTCTCCGCAAAGCCTATGGCGGTTCCTATCTCGCCATGTGCTCCCAGGAAATGGGCGCCGATTTCGTCTATGCCTGGCCAACCGCCGAAATCGCCGTGATGGGCGCCGAGGGGGCCATCAATATCCTCTACAGCAAGGAACTGAACGAAGCCCCGGATCGCAAGGCCAAAGCCACGGAATTGGCGGCGGCCTACCGCGCCGAATTCGCCTCTCCCTATCTGTCGGCCCGCAACGGCTATATCACCGACGTCATCGATCCCGCCGCCACCCGCTCGACGGTCGCGCTGGCCCTGCGAAAATCGCTGACCAAACGCGAAATGCGTCCGCCCAAGAAGCATGGGAACATCCCATTATGAGGGAGAACACACCATGAGCGGCGCCACAATAATCAATATTCTCGCCGTCATCGGTGCCGGCACATGCCTTTATTGGCTTGTCCGCATCGTTTCCGCCTTTCTGCGGCGAATTCAGCCACCGGCGGAAACGGATGCCCCCGTGCCGGCCGCCACGCTTCCGCCCGAAGCCATGGCGGCGTCCGACGACATTGCCAAAGACGACATCGCCGTCATCACGGCGGTCGTGCATAGCATGATGCAGTCCGGTCACCGTATCGTCCATATCAGCGACGGACGAAACAGCGCAAGCTGGTCGGCCGAAGGCCGGTGGATGCATCAGACGTCGCACAATCCTCACTGACCTCGTCCGCCCCAAGGAGCCGGTTCATGCTCAAGAAATACAGAATCAATGTCGAAGGCCGGATCTACAATGTGGCCGTCGAGGAATTACCAAGCGATGGCGTCGAACCCTTGCATGTTCCCGTCGCCGCGGCACCCGCTCCGGCCCTGTCGACGGCAACCGCATCCGCAAACGGAGCACCACCGCCCGTCGCTCCCACGCCAGCGCCGGTGGCGGCTGGCGCAGGCGATGAAGTGGCCCCGCTGGCCGGCGTCATCTTTTCCATCGACGTCGGCATCGGAGCCAAAATTCAGATCGGCGACAAGATCGCCGTCATTGAAGCGATGAAAATGAAAACCGAAGTCTTCGCCAAACACAGCGGAACCGTGATAAAAATCGCCGTCTCGATTAATGAATGCGTTGAAACCGGACAGATTCTGTTGAGCATCGGCTGACGGGAGTCCTGCGGTCTCTGCATGAACCACAAAAACTGCAAGAGAGAATCGATCCGTCCATGTCCTCGCCGCCCCCGTCTTCAAGCCCGCCGACGTTGGTGCCAGCCCTGACCAAGGGCTTTTCCATCGTCGATCTGGTCGCCCGCGAGCCGGGGCTCTCTTTTGGTCAAATTCAGAAACGTACCGGCCTTGCCAAAAGCTCGACCCATCAATTGATCACGACACTCTGCCAGTTGGGCCTTCTGCATGTGCTGCCGGAAGGCAAGCATGTGCTGGGGTTGCGGCTGTTCGAACTGGGAACGATGGCGGCCAACCAACGCGGCGTCGAACGGGAAGCGTTGCCCTTTCTCCAGGCTCTCGCCACCGAAGTGCAACTGACCTGCCATCTCGGCGTTCTGGAAGGCCATGAAGCCGTTTATCTGGCCAAGGTCGAGGGCGACCTCACCATCAAGGTGAACAGTTGGGTCGGGAAACGACTGTCTCTGCACAGTTCGTCGTTAGGAAAGGCCTTGCTGGCCTGGCTCCCCGAATCGAAACTGGACGATATCCTGACCCACGTCGACTGGAAGCCCAAGACCGCCAACACGATCGTCGATGCCCACGCCTTGAAGGACCATTTGGCCTTGATCCGCAGCCGCGGCTGGGCGACCGATGACGAGGAGGATATTCCGAACATCCGGTGTGTTTCGGCGCCGATCCATGATATGCGCGGCAATGTGGTCGCCGCCATCAGTGTGGTCGG
>DATNIV010000057.1:0-6752 GCA_035604255.1 Telmatospirillum sp.
GACGAAGGCCGGATCATCGTCCGCCTCGACCCAACCGCCAAGGGAGAGCCAAGCCGCGTCGTCGTGTTCGATCCGACGGCGACGAATAAGCGTGGCGAGACGATCGCTTTCGACCACGGCTATGCCTCGACCTACCATAAATCGCAAGGACAGTCGATTTCCGGCGTTGGGGCGCTGGGCGACGAAATGCTGCGCTCGGACTCAATCGTAGTCGGTCTAAGCCGGCACGAGCACGACTTCAAAATGCACATTGGCAAGGACCAGTTCGAAGATTTCTCGGCTTTCGCGCGGGCGGTGGCAAAAGCGCCAGACAAGGATCTTGTCGCAGACTACGCCGTGGCGCACAGGCCAGCCCATGACCGTGTGATGGCGCTCAAGGACTTGTCGGCCGAATATGCGCTGCAGATGAATGACTGCATCGAAAAGGCTGCCGCCTTCGACAAAGACGCCTGGGAACTGCCCGAGTGGGACACGCTCAAGGACCTGAAAAAGGAGCGTAACGAGCTGGCCAAGGAAGTCCTCGACAATTTCCCGGCCCACCGCGTCGCCGTCGCCCAGGCACGCATGTCTCGTCACCAGATCGAGGTAATGATCGGCAAAGCCAAGCCGGTCCTGTCCGAAGCTGACCGCGACGCTTTTAAGCGTGTCGAAGCCTATGCGGCAATGAATGATGCCTGCCGCGACAAATGGAACGAGATCAAGGCGACTCACCCGGGCGCCAGGTCGAAATCCCATCCGGATTATGAGGCCTATTGCCAGATGCGCGAGACCCGGGACTCCGCCGCCTATGCACTGACGACTGAAAATGGCGGCCGTGAAGCCCACCGCCGCCATGCCAAAGACGTCGGGGCTTCCTGGCGTTCTATCGAATCGCAGGCCGCCAAATACCTGGAGCGCCAGCGGACCAAGGAGATCGGCCAGACCGTCGAAGGCACTACCGTTGTCGTCTACACCCAGGCCCGCCAGGAAGCTGGGAAGGCCTTCGCCGAAGCCGTGATCGCGGCCGGGGACGACACCCCGGGCGCGAAAGCCAGGGCCGCAGCCGATCCTACCTACCTGGCCGCCCGCTCCACCCGCGATCAGGCCGTTGTCGCCATGGCCGCGAAGCTCAAGGAAGCCGGCATCGACCCCGCGAAGCTGGCCGAGGAGATCAAGCGTGCTGATTTGCTCCGGTCGCCCGAGGCCGAGCTGGTCCGTAAGTATCGTAATGCCAGAAGGTTAGCAGGATCGCTATATGGCGAGATCAGCAGCAACGACTATACCGAGGCCGGCCGCGAGAAGGCACGCATCGACGTCAGATATAAAGAGTACGAGGCGGCTCGGGACGCGCGAAACAAGACGGTGGCGGAAATCGCCAAGAACCCCGCCAAGTACGAGCACATTTTAAAGGCCTATGGCTTCGCTGCCGGTGCGGTACAGGACGACGACGTCGCCCAGCGCACGGGCAGCCGCGAAAAAGCTGGTTACTGGCCAGCCCCCAAGGCGGTCATCGTCGAGATCCAAGCCGACGAGGCCCGCGACAAGCTGGTCGATGCCTATATCACGGCGATCAAGGCGGCCGGGATCAAGCCGGAACATTTCGCCCGCGACCTGGCGACGGCCGAGATGCGTGCCCGTGAGCAGTCGCCAGAAGCCAAATTGGTGCGTGAATTCGCCGACACTCGCATCGAGGCTGGCAAGCTCTATGTCAAAATGACCGGCGGAGATTTCTCACCAGAGGCGCGGCTTGCGGCCACGAAGCATGAGGACTACGGCCAGTACAGGGGGCTCAAAGAGCGCCGTGATGCGGCTGTAACCGCCATCGCCAAGGACAAACCGCGCTATCAGGAATGGCTCGACGCGGCGGGCATCGGCGATGAGAAGTTCGCAGCCGATCTCAAGGCGGCCAGCAGCGGCGTTCGCGAGGAACGTAAGACGCCGGCGCCGGTGGAGCAGACCGTGAAGCGGTCGGCCGAACCAGTCACCCCAAGCAAGTCCACTGTGGCAGCGGCGGTGCCGGGCCAGGAAAATAATATTGCTCCGCCCAAGGGTGAGCCCACCACGCTGACCGCCATCAAAGTTGTCGAACCAGTGGCCGGGCCAGGTCCGCAAAAAACCACCCCAGTACCTTCCGCCGTTGAGGTGGAGAATGCAGCGATCCGGAAGGCATTGCTCGCCAAAGGCGCCGGCGTGCACGAGGCGTGGCGCGATGATGAAAAGCGACCGCTCAAATCGCGGATCGCACATGGCATCGATCGCGTATTGATGTCCCCGACTCTGGCGGAGCCACGGGATGAGGCTCTTAAACAGAGTAACGCGCTGGTGAGCCTGGTCAAACAGTCGGTGCGCGATGGAAAGGCCGGCGACGTCAAAGCCGCCGTGGCGGAACATGAGGCGACGGTAAAGCCGGACCAGCGCCAAAACAATGCGACAATATCCAAGGTCTTAGAGGGTGTCGTGGCAAAAACGGAACAAGCAATACCCGCAGAAAAGGCGGCTGAGAAGAAAATTACAAAAACTATGGCTAAATCAACATCAATGGAAAGCGGCATAGATGATGATTTATGTCGCTAGATGAAAGTTTTTGTTGCAAAAATGGAGAATAATTAGTATATATTCTGAATACGTGTATTTTTATACACACATAGTCGCTCCATCGACTTCTTGAAGGCCTTGCCATAGGCCGCTCACTGGCCGCGATGACGGTTTCCGGGGATGCCCCGCAAAGTCCAACCACCCGTCATTTCGCAATTAGTGAGGCATTACAATGAGTTACGCATACGTCATCCAGCAGATCGAGCAGATCTGGGTAGATTTGGCCGACCTCGAACAGGCCGCCAAGACAGGCAAGGGGTATGAAACCGCATATGGCACTCTCGCCGAGCATGCGGACACGATCAGGATCAACACCGCCGCCGCTTGGCGCCGTTATAGCGACGCCAGGGAGGCGCTGGAGGCACAGAGCCGACCGAGCGTCGAGGAGCGGGAGCGTGTGGCGGCAGTGCTTCGCGACGTCGCACCGGAAACCGCATTGTGGGGTAAGGCGGCCGGCATCAGCGACTACGACGTTGCCGTCGCCACCTCCGTGACGGCGGCGGACTTGGCCAATCGCGACCGAACTCACCCGGCCGAAGAACAGCTTTACCATGCACTTCGGAACGATGTGACCGGCCCGATTCAAAGCGGCGTTTCAATCGTCGATGTGGTCGATGCGAGGCTTGATCTGGATCGGCTAAGCATGGCCGTGGAAAGAGCCGACGGCCAGGTCTACGCGCATCAGCCTGCCGCCGACATCAAGTCCGAAACGTTTCTCGCGGACGTCGAGCAGCAAGCTCGCCAGCGGACAACCGAATCGATCGACAAGGAATTCGGTGCCGGGACGTTCGCAGCGGCCGATCATTATCGCGAAGTGCTCGCATCCCCGCCGGAGCAGCGGGCAGAGGCTTTCGCCAAAATCGCTGTCGCCGATCGGACTACCGGCCGGGAAGCCGACTTTGATCGGTTACCGCCCCGGGATCGGGCGATCGTCAAGAAATTGCAGATCGAGATGACCAGGGAGCGGCCAGAACTCGCCCCCACGCCGCCGGCTCAAAATCGGGCCATGGGTGTGGAGAACATCAATACCGCCGGCACATCCCCGAATCCGGGTCTTGATCGTGGTGATTTCGCGATCGAGGAAGCGGCCGAGGCGACAGCCGAAGACCGCGAAGTCCGGCGTGGCCCGATTGTCACGGGCATTGCCGCCGCCGGTATCGCGGTAGCGGAAACGGTTAAAGCGGGCGAGGATACGGTTCAAGTGGCGACACCCCGTGCCGACGGCGAGTTGTCCGCCGATGAGCATAAGGCGGCAGCCATGTCCGCGTTCGAAGATGCGTTGAAACACGCGGAAGCCGCCGGCATCGATGGTCAATCTCCGGCCAAGGATCAGGCGCCGGACCGACGGAACGGGGTGAACCCGGGCCCGTTGCGTGTCACTGAACCAAGTCCGTTGGACATCCATATCGACCACATCCACACTTCCCGTAACGCAGTGGATGTCAAGGCGATGACCAACGATTGGCTCCGTCGGAATGTTCCGCGGACCGACGTCCGTGACCCAGCGTTTTATACCGCCGAGGGCCGGGAGGCGGCGGCGGAAAAGATTCGAGAGTGGTGCGCGGCAAACGAGGGGCACGACAGTCCACATGTCAAGCGGATTGTCGGCCTCCAGAGCGGCCTCGCCGACGCGCTCGATACTCGCGCTGCGCAGTATCGAGAAAATCCGTCGCTGGCGGAGGCCGATTACACCAGGGCGGAGGCGACTTGGCGGATCACCGACCAGCGGCAGATGTACCAGACTGATCCTGTGGCGAAACAGCTTTACGATCGTGAGGCGGCCGTCGCCGACCAAAGCTTGGCACAATCGGCCGAGCGAACTGGCGAAGTGAGTACCGCACGGGTCAGCCATCGGCTCGACCTGGCCGAAATCAGGGGCGAAACCGCACAAGTAAAGATGCTCCGCGATGCCCTTTCCGTCGCCGCAAAAGAGGGGCGGAGCATTCGGCCGGCCGAGATTGGCATCACCGCCACCACGCCTGTGGCCGAAACGGCCGTCGGCAAATCAGCAAAACAGCCGCAGCGGTCGGCGAGCCGGGAAGCCGACAATGACCAGGGCTATGGCTATGGCGATTGAGGGAGAGAAGCAATGACCATCGATCTTAACGCGGATCCGGCCGCCGAAATGCTCATGCAGTGCCAATCCGAGGCCGCGGCACCACCGGACGAGCCCAGCGACGAAGAGCGGGTTGCCGCCGCTGCCGCCTATCGAGCAGTGCAGGCTCTTACCGAGCAACTGCCTGCCGCAGTCGCGATGGCCGTCCTGGAAGGCCTTCCCGAAATCACACCAGCCGCCCCCGCGGGCGGAGGTGGCGTCGTCGAGGGATTGTCTCAGGACGACCGGCGCCTTCTCAAGGAATTGAAGGAAAAGCTCACTCGTCCGGCCGGCGACATGAATGCACCGGAGAACAAAGCACATCGTTGGCGGGAGATCATGCGGATGACCGCGCCCCGCTTGATTTCGAACGATTTGAAACCGACCTTACGCGACAAAATCGCGGTGTTCGTCGCGCTCGCCGGCGGTCGGGCCAAGGTGACTACCTTGGCGGCGGCGGCCATCCTGGCTTGCATGATCGTCGGAGCGGCGGGAGGGGTCGCTGTCGACCAGGCCGTCAATGGCGCTCCTCTTCCGCCCATCGCGACCGTGTTGTGGCGGTTGGAGGCGCCGACAATCAATAAATGCGGCGCGGATGCACCCGCAGACGGGACGGCGGTAGAGTGCGGCCTCATTCCGATTAAAGTTCGAAAATAGGTTCCGGCCGGCTGGTCGGCCTCACTGCCCTCCGGTCGGAAGGCGCCCCGGATCGTTGAAAAGCGGTTCGGGGCGTTCTTTTTCGGGCTATTCGCATTTTAGGGTTGGACGCTCACGCCTCCGAAATGTCGTAGGCTTCGACCACTTTTCCTCCGTCCATCCTGACAGCCAACTCAAGCGGAACCATGCGGTCGACGGATAGCATGGTTTTTGTGGCATCAAAAATAACGCGGGACCCCAGGGTTTGTACTTGGAAATTGGTCCGATAAATTTCAGAACGCTCCATCAGGGATTTCCGTCTTTCCCGCAATGTCTCAGCTGAATTCCAGGCAGACTCGATTTCGTTAATCTTGTCCTTCATATTCCGAAAAGCCGTCCGCCCAAGTTCACCGTCCTTGTCGAGAACCTCGAACGATGACTGGATGGCAGCGAATCTGGCTTCCTTGACCGCATCCTCGTCAGGGAATGCCGCGAGGACCAGCCAGTTCGCGACTCGGGCATCGAGACACAACAGCAGTTCCTCCCGAACTCTCTCGATTTTGTCCTGATGCGTCGAGATAGCCTTAGCGAACTCCTCTGTTCCGAACCATTCGTCGTGTTCAATTCGGGAGATGGCATCCGTGAGATCCCTGAGTTCTTTCAGGAGATGATGCTCGGCGTTGATCATATCCCGCTCGAGGGACTCCAACTGGTGCCTGATCGCATCGGGAAACTCTCCCCGCAATATCGCATCCTTGGCTTGGTCAAGATATTGGATTGCGCCAGTGAGCTTGGACTGACGCTCATCATGAAGGAACGTAACTATCTCGTTGATTCCGTCCTTTATTTCTTTCAGTTTTTCATTGATATCGGCCATGTGTTTTTGCGCTACGACAACAGAGGCGAACTGCCACACAGCGGCAGCGTTGACTATGTTTTTCAGTTTATTAGGTTCAAAGAGTCGTGCTTGCTCCTTAATCCCATTTTTCCCGACAACGTAACCGCGAAACCCCTCTCCGTCGGAACACTTGGCGAGCGGACCGTTGACGACGACCTTCATGTACTTTCCAGCCTGGACCTCCGCAGCGGTGATGACTTCCGGCGCCATCTGAAGCATCGGGCTCAGCAGGTTGATTCTTGAGTTTTCTACGTCCATCCGGCGCGACCCAAGTGCCTTCAAGGAGCCAGAGAATGCCGAAACGGTCAGAGCTGGCCGATCTTCCGAACTCCCGAAGCAGAGTTCGGTCGGCACGAAGTCGTCGACCTCTTTGGCTACCTCCACTGTCTTCGCTTCAGAGGGCATCACCACCGACGCCCGGGCAACCTTCTTGCTGCTAGCGAAGCGGAAACCTCCAAACACGAGGCAGACCGCAAGCACTCCCAACACAAAATACGCGTAGTTCGGCACGTCCATTTGTTACCCTACCTGCTGATGGTGATCCCCGAC
>DATNIV010000058.1:0-3710 GCA_035604255.1 Telmatospirillum sp.
AGGCCTGATCACCGCCGGAGATCAAAAGACCGATACCCTGTGCTTCGCCTGCCACAACGGGCAAATCGCGTTCAAGAAATGCGCCGGCTGTCATCGCGACCTTTCGGAACCGGTTGCCCATGCGCAACCGGCCACGACCGCCACGGTGGCGACTCCTCCGGCGATCGTGCCCCTGATCTACGAAGGGGCGACGACCATCGGCAAAAGCTTCGTTCCGGTGAAGTGAGCTAACGTCGACGCCGCGGCCGTTCTTCATTGTAAGACGGACGGTCAGCCCGCAAGGACGGTTCGCGGCGTCCGCCACCGGACTCTTCGGACCGGCCGAAAGAGGGTTCCCGGCGCGGACCGCGCGGCGCGAAATCATTGTCGTCGCGCGCGCCGCCAATCAAGCCCCAAATCAACCGCACGGCCAAAATCGCCACCAGGACCACCAGGACGATCCGCCCGAGGAATCCGACCAGCGCGGCGGATTCGTCTCCCATCATCGGCCCGCCGTACAGCAAGGCGCCAAGGTCGGTTCCAACCAGACCGGCGATCAATCCGCTGAGAACGGGATGGCTGGCGAGGAAACTATTGACCACCGGCGGACGCACGCCGGCCGGAGCGGACTGACCAGCCACCACCCCCCCCTCGACGCTGGCGTCCGGCCTTGGGGCCGCCGGTAAAGGGACCGGCCCGGACCCCGGGCCGGACATGACGGGCGCTTCGGCTTCGACTTTCGGCAAGGCGGGCGCGGCGGAAGGCGCCGGTGGCGCCGCGTTGCGATTGACGGCGGCACTTCCTGTGGGCGAATGATGCGCGCCAAACGAGCCGATGGACGGATCGTCATAGCCGGGGGTGAAGCCTTTCTTTTTGGCGGCGGTCTCTGCGGCATCGACAGCGGACGCCATCACCACGGCGACGACCAGGGCCGCCAAACCAAGAAAGTTCCGAGAACCCAAAAGATATCGATGAAAGGACACGGCTTTCGTCTTAAGTCAAGGTGTGGGGAAAAGTAACGCGCCAGAAGCTACCCTCCTAAGAGATTGGGTTCAAGCGCTACGGCGACAAGTCTCCCATATTGTTGTAATCAGTATTTTCGGTCCGCAATCGAACCTGCGATCTGACGAGGAGCGATCGATGCAGTCTCCGTCCGCCGAACCCGATGTTTTCCAGGCACTGGCCACGCGCCGGTCGGTCCGTGCCTTCCTGCCGACCCCCGTCGACAGACAGATCATCGAACGGATCCTCGCCTTGGCCAGTCGCGCCCCCAGCGGTTCGAACATCCAACCCTGGAAGGTATGGGTGGTGGCGGGCGCGACGAAGGACCGTCTTTGCGCCGAGATTATCAAGGCGCATCAAAACGAATCGTCCGAACATACCGACGAATATCACTATTACCCGCAACGCTGGACCGAACCTTATCTGTCGCGACGGCGCAAGATCGGCTTCGAGCTCTATTCGCTGCTGGGCATCGCCAAGACCGATCGTCCGGCCATGCAGCGGCAGTTCGGGCGCAACTACGATTTCTTCGGCGCTCCGGTCGGACTGTTCGTCGGCATCGACCGGTCGATGGAATTGGGCGGCTGGTTCGATCTTGGCGGCTTCATGCAATCGATCCTGCTGGCCGCCCGCGGGTTCGGCCTGCACAGTTGCCCGCAACAGGCCTTCGCCAAATATCAC
Source organism: Telmatospirillum sp. (assembly GCA_035604255.1). Classification (GTDB taxonomy): domain Bacteria; phylum Pseudomonadota; class Alphaproteobacteria; order Rhodospirillales; family Magnetospirillaceae; genus Telmatospirillum. Next base: position 1,663 of record DATNIV010000058.1, read on the forward strand.
AAACTGATTCGCGCCGCTCTCGACATCGGCGACGACCAAATGATTGCCTGTGGCATCGCCATCGGCCACGAGGATCCGACCGCCCGCGAAAACCAATTGGTCACCGAACGAGAACCGGTTTCATCTTTCGCCAAATTCTTTTGGGACTGACTCCGATGACGTCCTTGACCGCCGATCAATTGGTTCGCGCCTATTCCATGGGCGTTTTCCCAATGGCGCGGCAAAGGGACGACAGCCGTCTGTTCTGGATCGATCCGGAAGACCGCGGCATCCTGCCGCTCGACCAGTTCCATCTGTCGCGCTCGATGCGCAAGGTCCTGCGGCAAACCGACCTGGTCGTGCGCTGCGATAGCGCGTTCGAATCCGTGATCCGACTCTGCGCCGAACCGGCGCCGGATCGGCCGGAAACATGGATTAACGACGAAATTCTCCGCCTGTTCGTCGAATTGCATCACTATGGGTTAACCCACAGCGTCGAAGTGTGGCGGGACGACACCCTGGTCGGCGGCCTTTACGGCCTGTCGCTAGGCGGCGCCTTCTTCGGCGAAAGCATGTTCAGCCGGGAAACCAACAGCAGCAAGATCGCCCTCGCCCATCTGGTCGCCCGGCTCAAAAAGGGCGGTTACAGTTTGCTCGACACGCAATTCGTCACCGAGCATCTGTCGCAATTCGGCGCCATCGAGATTCCAAGACGGACCTATTTGCAACGTCTGGCCGACGCCATCGGCAAAAAAGCGTCCTTTTACGGAGACTTGGCCGGCGGCGAGGTTCTGGCCTTGCTGTCTTCGCAATCCAGCACCCAAATGTCGTAAACCGGATGCTCAAGCGCCGATAACGCCGGACTGGTGGCGAACATCCATCCGCGGAACAGGCTGGCCGCCGCCTGCTCGCTGCGGATTTCCCAAATATCGAGAAAGGCCGCCGACTCCGGCTGTTCTTCGGGGGGACGCTTGCGGCACGTCCGCACAATGATTTCCAGCGTGCCGAAATGCACAGGCGTTCCCACCGGCGCGTCGATGGTCATAACCCGCCCGGTAACCTTGTCCAACCCTTGCAGGATTGCGGTATCGAACACCAGATCGGCGGCATGGGCCATTGATGCGAAAGCGATGCCCATACCGACGAGCGTTCCACAAAGGGCGATCCGGTTCACTTGTCGCGCGCCTCCCCGGACGCGGCCGACCCGCCGCTCGTCTTCGACCCGCCACTGTCGGTGGCCAGGAAAATGATTTCCCCGACCATCTCTTCCAGCGACTTGAAATTCTTGGTGTTGGCGATGGTGCCGCCAGGGGGAATGGTCTGACCACTATGACCGGGATTGAGTTGAACGAATTTCCCCCCCAACAGACCATCGCTGGCGATGACCGCCACCGTATCCGTCGGCAAAAGGATGTCGGGGCGAATCGACATATGGACCACCGCGTTGTAGCTGGCCGGGTCGATGGCCTGGTCGATGACCGAGCCGACCTTGATCCCGTTGATTCGCACCTCGCCACCGTTCGGTAACCCGCCGACGCTCAGAAAGGAGGCATTCACCGAATAGCCCTTCACCGCGCCCAGATCCACCTGCGAATAGGCGAAGACCAGAAAGAAACCGGCGACCAGGAGAACGACGCCCCCCATGATGGTCTCGATGAGATTCCTACCCATGTTGGGTTCACTGCGGCGTTTTCGCCGCCCCTCCTGTATTGCCCTGACCGGCCCGTTTCGCTTCGGCCTGGGCGATGATGAGTTCAAGCAGATCCTGGAGATTCATCGAATCTTGGCTGTAGTGCAGTTGTTCCCCGGGCTTGAGATTGACTTCGTCGGCGCCCGGTTGCAGGGCGATGAATTTGCTGCCCAGCAAGCCATCGGTATGAATCAACGCCGCGCTGTCGGTCGGCAGCATGACATCGGGCGTCATGCGCATGGTGACGATGGCGCGAAAATGATCATCCAGGGCTTGCCCGACCACTTTGCCGACGCTGACCCCGGAAAGACGGACGTCGCTTCCCAGGCCGATTCCATCGGCTTTGTTGAAACGCACCGTCAAGTCGTAACCCGGCAAA
>DATNIV010000059.1:0-7189 GCA_035604255.1 Telmatospirillum sp.
TGGGCGCGGCATTGCCGAACCAGGTCTTGAAGCCCTGCTCGCTCAGTTTGTTGCTGGTGCCGTCGGAGGTCTGCAGCACATTGGCGGCCGCGTAGATCGGCTCGGCGGCAAGTGCCGCACCACTGGTGTAGGAGCCGATCACCGCGACGACCTTGGCATTAACCAGTTGACGGGCGCAGATCGCCGCCTGCGAGGGCTTGCCTTCGTCGTCACAGACGGTCACTTCGATCTGCCGACCCAGCAATCCACCCTTGGCGTTCTGCTGTTCGACGAGCAGACGCACAGCCTTCTCGATGCCCTGGCCTTCGTCCGCATAAGGCCCGGTAATGGGCGCCTGCACGCCGAACCGGATCGGTGGAGCCGCCGATGCCGTTGCCACCGTGAGCACCATCGCGCCGGCCATTATCCCGCTGGCCACCATCGCTCCGGCCGAAGCGGCGCCGATCGTCTGTTTCCAAATCATGATCGCTCTCCCCTCTCTTGAGCATCGACGGACAGGAAGTCGGACCCGCGTATCGCTGGATCTCGGCTGGTCGCTCTCGACAGTGCCGCCGGCGGCGCAGTGTTAACATTGTTTGCCTGTTGGGCAAGACCGTATTTGCCGCAAGGTAATGTTATCGGCGGTCTTCAGGAGCGAAACGTGTCGGGTTGCCGCTTTCATGACGTCCCGGGACGGAGTATGACATCGGCCTGCCCAGACGAACCCAGCAAGCAAAGCCGCAAATGCCCCTCCATTTGATCAAACTCGCCGTGGGCGTCGACGACCCCACCCATCTCCGCGCCCTCCAAGCGCGTCGCCTGCAGTCTTTCGGAGACGTCTTCCACCGCACGCGCATGCGACCGAAACGCCAACCTGAGCTTTTGGATGGCGGGTCGATCTATTGGGTCATCCGCGGCGCCATCGCCGCGCGGCAAAGGCTGCTGGCCCTTCAAGACGACAACGACGAAGAGGGCCGTTCCTGCTGCCGGCTGGTCCTCGATCCCCAATTGGTCGAAACCTTTCGTCACCCCCGAAGGGCTTTCCAGGGGTGGCGCTATCTCGAAACCGCCGACGCTCCCGCCGACCTCGCCGAAACGGCGGGCCAGGACGGTCAACTGCCACCCGATCTGATCGAGGAGTTGAAACGCCTCGGCTTGTGGTGAGCCGACAGGCGCTTCGGCCTGTTCCCGTTAATTTATATTTCTCATGCCAGCAGCCGCCAGTTGCTGCTGGGAACCAGTGCGTGGCGCTCGGACAAAAACAGAAGCGGCGCCAAATTGCCCCTTGAATTCGATGCAGTTTCGATATATCTAATTATCGTTATATCGAAACTGCATCGAAATAGAATTCCGTTGCAGTCCCCTATCGGCCATCATCGCGGCTTCGGACGCCCGATTCGCCGATAGCACCTCTAAAACAAAGAGTTAGGAGAGACCATATGTTTCATTTCAGATCCCACCGCCACCAAAATTGCAACCACGACCGTCGGCATGTCCGCGGTGATTTCTGGCCCGGCGGCGAACATCCTCACGGATTCGGACGCGGCGGACGACGTGGCGGCCGACTCGGACGACTGTTCGCGCATGGTGACCTGCATTTCATCATTCTGCATCTCATCGCGGAAAAGCCACGGCACGGTTACGAGATCATCAAGGCCATCGAAGAAAAGGTCGCCGGCGCCTACAGCCCCAGTCCCGGAACGATCTATCCGGCGCTGACCATGTTGGAAGAGCAAGGATATGTCACCGTCGAGCCCGGCGAGGGCAGCAAGAAGCTCTATGCCATAACCGATGAAGGCAAGGCCTATCTCGACATCAACCACGCTGCCGTCGAAGCCTTGTTGATGCACATGGAGCAGGCCAATGCGATGCAAGGCGGCGACCCGGCACCGCAGATCATCCGCGCCGTGGAAAATCTGAAGCTGGCCCTGCGGTTGCGACTGACCCGTGGCACCTTGAGCGAAGATCAGATCCGCGCCGTGACGGAGGCCTTGGACCGGGCCGCCGGCGAGATCGAACGGAGCTGACGGCTATGGGCGGTTCAATCCGAGCAAGGTTACGAAGCCTGGCTTTATCACGTGCCCTTGGAACAACGGGGGCATCTCCTCCAGACACAGACAAGGCCTTGTCGACGCAAGAGGTCCCGTCCCAGGTCATCATTGATCCTAGGAAGAAAAGAATCAGTGGAGCCGGCCTCCATGCCGGTGAAAAAGACTCCGCCGCTCTGCGGCGGACGCCGGCACCACTTTTCATCCAGAGCGGGGCGATCGCCAGTCAATGTGGAACTCGCCCCGATATCGCGCAAGAAACAGACAGACACGCAGATAAAATCGGCAGAATGGATAAAACAACATGAAACATCGGTTTAAAGTGACGTTGGAACGCCTCTCCGAGCAACATGGAGAGAAATCACAGAATGATATGTTGCAATTCGAAGTCGAAAATCACGACGATATCTTCAAGCTTGTTGATCGCATGAAAAATCGTGGTGATTTCACGAAAGAAACGTCCGAAGCACTCGTTGTTGGGCTAAAGATTTTTAGTGAGGTCATGCTTGAAAATCGCAAGCATCCACTTTTTACATCCTTTGCGCCTCACTTCAAAAATTTCATGACGGACTTAAAGGGGGGACCCCAAAAACCGACGGCGCACCCGGAATAGATCTGACGACACACCAGCGGTCGCCATCATCCAATTGCTGCAAAATATTCATGAAACAATATAATTATCTCATTTGATAGCATAAGACCGCTGCGCCAGTGTGCTCCTAACCAATTCAAAAAGGGGAGCCGTCGATGTTTCATTGGTTCACGGACTTGACGAAGGGGGAAAGGCGCACCTTCTGGGCCTGTTTCAGCGGCTGGGGTCTGGATGCGATGGACACCCAGATGTACGCCCTGACCATTCCCACCTTGATCGCTCTTTGGGGCATGACCAAAGGGGAGGCCGGCATCCTCGGCACCGCAGTGCTGATCATGGCGGCCCTGGGCGGATGGATCGCCGGCATGCTATCCGATCGCATCGGTCGTGTGCGCGTCCTGCAAATCACCATCCTATGGTTCTCGGCCTTCACCTTCCTGTCCGGCCTGACCGACTCATTCTGGCAACTGCTGGCGGCGCGCAGTCTGCAGGGGCTGGGATTCGGCGGCGAATGGGCGGTGGGGTCGGTTTTGATCAGCGAGGCGATCAACGCCAAGGTACGCGGCCGCGTCGTCGGCGCCATCCAGGCCGGATGGGCCGTGGGTTACGGCATTGCCGTCCTGCTTTCCACCGTATTGTTCAGCCTGTTGCCGGCCGACACCGCGTGGCGAGTCTTCTTCTTCATCGGCCTGGCCCCCGCGCTGTTGGTGTTATGGATCCGGCGCAACATCCAAGACGCGCAGATCTTCGTCGACGAAAAACAAAGCCACGGCGAATCGGCACCGCACCGCCTTTGGGATATCTTTCGAAACGAGCATTTGGGCACAACGTTCAAGGCGGTCATGCTGACCACCGGTATCTATGGTGGCAATTACGTCATGATCACCTGGCTGCCGGCTTATCTGAAAATGGTGATCGGGCTGTCCGTACTGAATGTCGGTGGTTATCTGGCCGTCAATATCCTGGGCACTTTCTGCGGCGCCTTTCTCAATGGCTGGATGGCCGATTTTATCGGTCGCCGCCGGACTTTCATGGTCATCGCCTGCTTGCAAGCGGCGGCCGTCGCCACCTACACCATGGCCCCCATCACGCCGACGATGACGTTCCTTTTGGGCTTCGTCCTCGGCACCTTGCAATCGGGAACGGCGGCCGGCACAGGAGCCTTCCTGGCCGAACTGTTCCCCACCAGCATTCGTGGTTCGGCCCAAGGCTTCTGCGGCAATGGCGGCAGGGCCTTCGGCGCCGTCATGCCATCCCTGGTGGGACTGATCAGCGCCAGCATGCCACTGGGCGCCGCCATGGGTATTTGCGCCTGTTCCGCCTATGGACTGGTGGTGATTTTCGCCTTCCTGTTGCCGGAGACACGTGGCCGCGATCTTCGTTCCCTCAAAGTGGAGGCATCCGAAAAATGACGAAATCGAGGGGTCGCGTCAGAAAAGTGAAGCATCATCGCACTCCCGTCACGACCCGGCGCGGATCCCTCGCAGAAAGCGATCGACCTCGGTTCGCAGGGTTTTCGAATTGCCGGCGAGATCGCCGGCGGCGGTCAGGACCTTCTCCGAAGCGGCTCCGGTGTCGGCCGCTGCCTGGGTGATGCCCTGAATGTTTGCCGACACCTCCTTCGTCCCTTGGGCGGCCTGCTGGACGTTGCGCGCGATTTCCCGCGTTGCCGCCCCTTGCTGTTCGACCGCCGAGGCGATACCCGAAGAAATCTGGCTGACCTGCTCGATCACCATGCCGATCGTGCGGATGGCCTCCACGGCACGCCTTGTCTCTTCTTGAACCGCATTGATCTGGGTGGAGATTTCGTCCGTAGCCTTGGCGGTCTGGTTGGCTAGTCCCTTGACCTCGTTGGCCACCACGGCGAATCCCTTGCCGGCATCGCCCGCGCGCGCCGCTTCGATGGTCGCGTTAAGGGCCAGCAGGTTGGTCTGTGACGCGATGTCGTTGATCAGTTTGACCACCGCGCCAATCTTGTCCGCCGCCTGGGCCAATCCCTCCACCATCTTGTTGGTACGGGACGTTTCCTCGGACGCGGTATTGGAAATTTTCGCCGCCTCGGCGACCTGGCGACTGATTTCGGAGATCGAGGCCGACAGCTGCTCGGCGGCGGTAGCGACCGTCTCCACATTGGCCGTGGCCGATTGAGCGACGACGGACACCGTGGCGGCCTGATTCGATGCCTGCTGGGCCGCGGCGGACATACTTTGCGAGGTGGATTGCATTTCGGCCGCCTTGCTGGACACGCCTTCAACCAGGCCCATCACCGCGTTCTCAAAGCCATCAGCCATGGCCAGCGTGCTTTGCCGGCGCTCGGACTCGGCGCGAGCCTTGGCCTGTTCCTGATCCGCCTGCAACCCGGCAATCCGAACCGCATTTTCCTTAAACACCTGCACAGCGCGCGCCATTTGCCCCACTTCGTCCTTCTGGAGGGTGTTGGGAACCTCGGCCTCGAGATTGCCGCTCGCCAGCGTGTTCATACAGTTGGACAAAGCATTGACAGGCTTGGCGATGGCGTTCGCCACCACCAAGCCCAGAGCCACACCGGCTGTCGCAATGCCAAGGCCGATGACCACCAGCCAGGTGATGATGGCCTTGCGCGTTTCGTTCATCGATTTCTGCTGTTCCTGGGCGGCATCGAAGGCAAGCTTGATCACCAGCCCGCCCAAATCCTTCATTTTTGGAAGAATTTCTTTGAACAACTTGTCGTTATTCTCAACCCACTTATAGGCATCCCTCTCGTAATCGAGTGCAAAACGCTTGAAGGTGGTGATTTGTTTGCGTTCATCGTCCGTATCGGCACCACGCTCCAGAATTCCCACTTTCTCAATCATCTGGTCGAATTCTTTTTTCATGACACCAAAATATTCTGGCTTCTGTTCCAGCATATATTTCTTTTCGTTGAAGCGAATTCTATTGGCATGGATGCGGATTTGAACCGCGATCCGCTCCTTCTGTATATCTCTGGTGGCATTGGCGTATTCGGCGGCGAGATTGATCGCGGTTTCGCCATTTTTTTCCAGCATCTCAGAGAGTTGGCGTAATTCCTCCGATGCGGCGACGCCCTTGCGGTAAAGATCGGCGTAGGCATTGGCGCCCCGCCGCGCCGCCTTGGCCCGTTCCAGCAGACTGGCGCTGGAGCTGATGGCGTCGATATTGTCGAGCGTGGCGTTGATGGTTTTGACGTCGTCCTCCGCTCTGCGGAAGGCCTCCTCCGCCAGGACTTGGTTGCCTGTGGCGCCGTTGGCGTTCAGAAGGTAGTTTTTCTCCTCCAGGATCGTCGCGTAGGCATAACGTTCGACATTGGTGGCCAGCACCAATTCGTCCAGCATCCGCTTGATATCCGACAGACCGATACTGGAAACCGCCAGCATGATGATGGCCGTCAAAACGGCCGCCCCGACCAGAATCAACGCTTTGGACTTGATACGAAGATTTCCGAGAGCATTCATGCCGCTTCTCCAGTCTTTTTTAGGTCAAACAACAATATGCCAGCCTGTCTTTTATAACCAGCGGCAGCTCAGCAACATCATGGATCTTGCCAAAACGAACAGTGTTGGTCGGTTAATTCCAATGCCCTCTCCCCGTACGGGCATCTCCCAGCACGGTAAATAGCGACAACAATTGGCGTCACTTCGGCACGCTCGTCCTTCGTCTTTGAGACGTGGGCCCGATCAATAGGCAACCCTGACGGTGAGGTAGTAGCTGGGCTCCATCCGTTGGGACAGAACGTTTGTATAGGACCAAAGGTTCTCGGCCGACACCTCGACGGACAAGCTGTCGATCGGCTGCCAAGCGATGCGCGGCGACAACGCGGTGTACCCCTTCATGTCGGCCACCATTGATTTCGGCGGGCTCCCCGGCTGGACCAGGAGCCCTTTGGTCGCCGAAACGTAGGACGCATGGAGGTCGGCTTCCCATTCACCCCAACCGTAGCCGAGAGTACCGTTGAGTTTGTTGACCGGCGCGGCGTTCCGCAACCCCCAATCATAATGCGCGTGCACCCTTTGGTAAGTGTAATTTCCGCCCCAGTTCCAGCCCTGGCGCGCTTTGTGTTCCAGCGCCAGTTCAAGACCATTGGTTACCGATCCGGTACTATTGATAAACTGCTGCGTCAGTTGAGAGCCGATCACCTTAAAAGGCGCGACGACTTGGCTCATGGTCATGTCGTGGAAGAAGACAACCCGCGAGGTCGCGTCCAGATTGCGAAATTGATGATCCCAGCCCGCCCGGTAGCTGTAAACCGGCGATGCCCGAAGATCGGGATTGCCGTAAGAATAATAGCCGCCGTACGCCGGCAGCATATGCTCGAGCTTGCCCAAATAGGCCAGAGAGGGCAGCGCCAAACCACGCGCGAAGGATAGTCGCAGTTTATCGTCCTCGGTCACCGACTGGAGAATCGATGAATTGACGCTGATCCCTTGATCGGACCGGTCAAAATCGGCATTGGAGAAGATATCCTGGGTCAGTTGGGTTCCACTGCGGCCGAGTTTCAGATAATCGTACCGGACGGCATTGACCGCCGACAGCGTCGGTGAGAACCGGTGTTCCCACATCAACGACGGCGCGA
>DATNIV010000060.1:0-3249 GCA_035604255.1 Telmatospirillum sp.
CCTCCTCCGCCGCAGCGGCCACCGACATCGCAAGTTGCTCGCCCCGGCTCGCCGACCCGTCGAGCGAGCTTGCCGTGCCATGCAGATCGGTCGCGGAACAAGACACGGCGCTCACCATGCCGCCCAGACAGCCCTCGAACTCGCCGATCATTCGCTCAAGTGCCGCCGCCCGTTTTTCCCGCGCAGCGGCGCCGGCAGCCTGCTCGGCAACCAAACGCTGGCGTTCCGCGAGCCCCTCGCGAAAGATCTCCAATCCCCTTGCGACATCGCCGATTTCGTCCCCACGCTCCAGGCCCGAAATCTTCTCGCCCACATCGCCTTGCGCCAATCGGCCGATGGCGTCAATCGACAGACGCAATGGCCGAATAATCGAATATTGCGCGATGATCTGGGCGAGAGTCATCGCGATCACGATGAAAATCAGCGCGGTGGCGCCGATCACCCATTTTCCCTGTGAAACATTCTGATGACCTGCCGCCGTCGCCCCAGTCGCGGCGACTTCGGCCTGCTTGAACATCACACGAGCGGCTTCGCGCAGGCTGGCCGCCAGTTTGTCGGCTCGTCCCGTGGCGTCCAGAAGATCCTTGTGTTCGTTGCTTTTCGCCGCCACCGCCACGGCATCGAGCATCCGGCGATACGATTCAAACTGTTTGGCCAAGGCATCGAGTCCCGCCGCCAGATCTCCGACGGCGGACGCGCGAACCGAGGCCAAACGTTCGTCAAACAGATCGGCTTCCGCTTTGATCTTGGCTTGCGAGTCGGCCACGACATCCGCCGACGAATCGGCCGCCATCCGGAATTGCGCCGCGCTCATCGCCTGCACGTTGGTGTTCATGCGCGCCACCAACAATGCTTGACGCCCCGTCGCGCCAATTTCGTCCAGGGCTCTCTCGTTCGCCCCGAGCACAGTGAAGGTAACCGTCAACAAAACAGCCAAGCCGACGACAAAAACCGCAACAAATGCGTACAATCTGGTGGCAATGGACAAACTTCCGAGCATGTAGCCCCCCTCACATCTCGAAAACCGTTAACAATCTACGCTCAATATAAAATTTGATAAAGAATTGGATCAATTCATCAACACGACGGCAGGTCCAGAAATCGGAGATCACGCAAATCTTCAAAAACTTTATACTGATCGCATTAAATTCGGAGAGTTTTCTCGACGGGATATCCTTTTTCCCAGCTGAACGCCATTCTTTCGGGCATCACACGCGAGCGGCAACGAAATACCTCGTCCGCGTTTTTCTCATTCCCGTCCTCGGAGATCCCCGCTTTCCTTTGTGTTGTCGCTCCATCACGCCAAAGTCATGGCAATGTCATGTGAAACTTGCGCGGCCTTGCCCTTCACAAACCGTGATCCGGTTCCTATCTTGGGAACATCGTTTAGGACCTTTTCAATTGAATCAGAGGTAACCATGGCTATCGAACTCCCGGCTCTCCCCTATGACCCCAAGGCCCTCGAGCCATTCATTTCGGCAAACACATTGTCTTTTCATCATGGCAAGCACCATGCCACCTATGTGAACAACTTCAATAACCTGACGAAGGACACGCCTTACGCCGGCAAGGCGCTGGAAGATGTCATCAAGGACGTGGCGGGCGATGCCTCGAAGATCGGCTTGTTCAACAACGCCGCACAGGTGTGGAACCATACGTTCTTCTGGAACAGCCTGAAACATGGTGGCGGCGGCAAGCCGTCGGGCCAATTGCTCTCGAAGATCGAGGCGGACCTCGGCTCCTTCGACAAGTTTCTGGAAGAGTTCAAGGCGGCGGCCACCACGCAGTTCGGCAGTGGCTGGGCTTGGCTGGTCCTCGATGGCGGCAAGCTGAAAGTCACCAAGACGGCCAACGCCGACACGCCTCTGGCCCATGGCCAGACCGCTCTCTTCACCGTCGACGTGTGGGAACACGCCTATTATCTCGACTATCAGAACCGCCGCCCGGATTTCGTTTCGGCCGTGCTCGAAAATCTCGCCAACTGGGACTTCGTCGCGCAGAATCTGGCCAAGGCGTAATCGCCAACATACAAAACGGGGCCAAACGGCCCCGTTTTCTATTTCCCCCTATCCCCCGACCAGCAACGCCGCCACCACCGGCCGTCCCTCGGCCACCAAGACGTTGAACGTCCGGCAGGCGGCTCCGGTATCCATAACGTCGAGAACGACGCCATAGGCGCCGCGCAAGGCCCGGTGCAGACCATGAGCCACCCCGAACATCCGGCGCCCCGTCCCCAATAACAAAATCTCGACCCGCGGCTCCTCGCCGACCAGAGCCTGAAGACTGTCCACCGTCACGACATCCGGGTTATCGACCGGCCAGGCAAGCGTTCTTCGGGGAAAGACCAGCACAGCTCCCTCATGACGCCGACCGCTGATGCGAAAGCCGCCGGCATCATAGCCCTGGATAACCTGAAAATCGCGAGGACTGACGGTATTGATTTCCATAGGCGGCTATATGGCGACGGCGTTACGCCGCCGCCAGCCCCCCTAAATTCAAATCAAGGATTGGCATTGGCCGAGGAACCCGGCACGTCGACTTTGATGAAATGCGCGCGCGTCGCCCCCATCCACATGACCAACGGCGAAGACACCAGCACGGACGAATAAATGCCGAAGACAATACCGATGGTCAGAGCCAAGGCGAAATAGTGCAGAGTCTCGCCACCAAACAGCAGCATGGACAGCACCACCATTTCGGTACAGCCATGGGTGATGATGGTCCGCGACATGGTGGCGGTGATCGCATTGTTGATGATCTCGGGAACGCTCTGCTTCTTGTATTTGCGAAAATTTTCGCGAATTCGGTCGAACACGACCACGGATTCATTGACCGAATAACCAAGGACCGACAAGACGGCCGCCAGCACCGTCAGCGAAAACTCCCATTGAAAAAAGGAGAAGAAGCCGAGAATGATCACCACGTCATGCATATTGGCGATGATCGCCGCAACGGCAAACCGCCATTCGAAGCGAAAGGCCAGATAGGCCATGATGCCCGCGCAAACCAGCGCCAATGCAATCGACCCATCCGTAACCAGTTCCTTACCGACCTGAGGCCCGATGAATTCGACGCGCCGCAGTTCCACGTTCGGTTCAGCCACGCGCAAAGCGTTCAACACCGTCTCGGACAACTGCGCCGAAGAGACGCCCTCCTTCAACGGCAGACGGATGATCAGATCCGCGGAGGTCCCGAAATTCTGGATCGAACTGTCATTGATGCCCGCTTTCTCCAAGGCACTCTGCGCGC
>DATNIV010000061.1:0-7202 GCA_035604255.1 Telmatospirillum sp.
GGGCCGCGACCACAGCCACAGCGCAACCGCCCCCACCCAACTGGCCATCGCCAACAAACGGTGGTCGAACTGTACCAGGGCGTGATTCTCGAAGACATTGATCCAAACCGGCGACAAATCGAAGGCTTCTCGGGGAAACCAGGCGCCGTTCATCAAGGGAAAACTGTTGTAGATCAGGCCGGCGTGCAGGCCGGCGACCAGAGCCCCGGCGGCCATGGTCAAAACCACCAATCCGAGCAACAGGATCAGCGGCCGGGCAAGCCGGGCGGCCTTGCCGGAAACGGTCCCGTTGCTTGAGCAATTTACGATCTCGTCGAATCGTCTTTTCTTATCGTCATCCCCGGGCTTGACCCGGGGATCCATGGATTGCCGGGTCAAACCCGGGGATGACGATAAGGAGGATGATCCCTTGTGGTCGCAAATCGCTCTCGGGTAAAAATCCAGATGATCCAACGCCGACCACAGCAAGGCGGCGTAGATGGCCACCGCGGCCAGCAAGTGAGCGGCCAGACGATAATGACTGACCTCGGGCTGGTCAGCCAGGCCGCTGGCCACCATGAACCAGCCGAGCCCCCCTTGCAGGGCGCCGAGAAGGAACAAGAACAGCAGCCAGGGAACGTCCTCGCGAGAAAGCCACCCGCCGCCAAGAAACACCACGAAAGGTCCCAGAAAGGCCAGACCGATCAATCGGCCCCACAATCGGTGGACATATTCCAGCCAAAAAATCGACTTGAAGGCCGCGAGCGTCATGCCATCATTGATCAAGCGATATTGTGGAGACCCCTGGTATTTCGTGAACACCGCGTTCCAGGCGTCGTCGGACAAAGGCGGCAACAGGGTAAACGGCTGCCATTCGACCATCGACAATCCGGACCCGGTGAGGCGGGTCAATCCGCCCAGACAGACCATCACCAGCACCATTAAGGCCAATGTCAAAAGCCAAATGCCGACCGCCCAGCGGCCCCTCTTAGCCTGCATTTTTCCTCCGTGCCAACGACATGGGTATGAGAAATAGGGGCTCGCCCTTGGAAATCAGTCATACTCTCCCCTAATTAGGTAAGCGCTCAGCGCCGCAATGGAATGGGCAAAATCACTGCTTCGTAATGTAATAAATATGAGGATTGGTAATGGGTATGGCACTGACCGAGCCGATGCTCGGTTTCTCCTTGGGCTTTGCGGATCTCTATAGCCCGTCCGGGCTCGGGAAAGTGGACCAAGCCTTCCTCTCCCAATTGGCGGAAACCGACGGATCTCTTCTTGAGCGGCTGATGTCCGCCCGCGCCGCATCGTCCATTGACGCGAAGGACGAGGCCCTGTTGCTGGTCGCCTTGGCGCCGCATCTGAACGATTTCATTGGCCAATTGTTCGCCATCAACAGCGAAATCCAGGCGCTGGCCGCCCGTCAGGACGCCCTGGCGCCGCTTTACGCCTGCAAAAGACTGTTCGTTCAGCGCCGCGCTCAAAAGGCAATGAAGCCGGACGACGCGGAGGCGATCGACGGCGCCGCACTTGAAGCCGAAATCACCGATTTGTTCGGCGAGCCCTGGGACGAATTGGATTTCGCCCGGCATGTCATGTCGTGGCTGGACGACGAAGCCAATCAGAGCGCCGCCCTTGATCTGGCGACACGATACGCCGCCTGGGCCTTGCTGAGCAGCGCCGGGAAACGCCGGCACAAAAACGGTCGCCTCTTCAAAACGCCGGCCAAACACGACCCTATGCATCTTGTCCATCATGAGACGGTGACCCTGGCCGGCGTCGCGCAATTCGCCTTTCCGAAGGAGGACTTGCGCCATCGCGACGGATTCCATCTGACCGATCCCGGCTGCGATTTGTTGGGTGCGATGGACGAAGTGACCTACTGCATCCTGTGCCACCATCAGGGCAAGGACAGTTGCTCCAAGGGCATGAAGGACAAGAAGACCGGTGGCTTCGCCAAGACGGCGCTTGGCACCACTCAGACCGGTTGCCCGCTGGAAGAACGCATCTCCGAAATGCATGAAGTCAAGGGCCAGGGACATGCCGTGGCGGCGTTGGCCGTCGCGGTGGTCGACAATGCCATGGTCGCCGGCACCGGACATCGCATCTGCAACGATTGCATGACGGGCTGCATCTACACCAATGGCAACAAGGACCCGGTCAATATCCCCGAAGCGGAATCGCGCATCCTCAAGGACGTGCTGGAACTGCCGTGGGGATTCGAGATTTACAGCCTGTTGACCCGCTGGAATCCCCTCAATCTGCGCCGCCCGTTGCCGAAGGCGGCCAGCGGCCGATCCGTCCTGGTGGTCGGCCTGGGGCCGGCCGGCTATACCCTGGCCCACCATCTGATGAACGACGGCCATGCCGTGGTGGCCATCGACGGACTGAAGATCGAACCCCTGCCGGAGGGCCTGTCAGGCGTCAAAACCACCGGCGAGCGGGTCGCCTTCCGCGCCATCCGCGACATCACCGAGCTTTACGAGAATCTCGGAAACCGGGTGATGGCCGGCTTCGGCGGCGTCGCCGAATATGGCATTACGGTCCGCTGGAACAAAAATTTCCTCAAGGTCATCCGCCTGCTGTTGGAGCGGCGGGCCGAATTCCAGATGGCCGGCGGCATTCGCCTGGGCGGCACGCTGACCTTAGACGACGCGTTCGCCATGGGGTTCGACCATGTGGCGCTCTGCATGGGCGCCGGCCGGCCGACCATCATCGACATGCCGAACAATCTGGCGCCCGGCGTCCGCCAGGCGTCGGACTTCCTGATGGGTCTGCAGCTGACCGGCGCCGCCCGCGCCGACAGTTTGGCCAGCTTGCAGATGCGGCTGCCGGTGGTGGTTATCGGTGGCGGCTTGACCGCCATCGACGCCTGCACCGAGGCCCTGGCCTATTATCCGATCCAAGTGGAAAAATTCCTGGCCCGTTACGAGACCCTGGTCACGGAACGTGGCGAGGAGGCTGTGCGCCTGACCTACACGGATGCGGAAGCGGCCATCGCCGACGAATTCCTCGCCCATGGCCGCGCCATCCGCGCCGAGCGCCAGGCCGCCGCCCAGGAGAATCGCCAGCCCGATCTTCTCTCCTTGCTCCAATCCTGGGGCGGCGCCACGGTTGCCTACCGGCGGCGTCTGGTCGAGAGCCCGGCCTATCGCAACCATGAGGAAGTCAACAAGGCGTTGGAAGAAGGCATCCGTTTCGCCGAGCAGATCTCGCCGCTCGCCGTCGAAGTGGACGGCTTCGGCCATGCCAAAGGGCTCAAGGTCAAGACCGCCGACGGCGCTACAGCCGTCTTGCCGGCACGGGCCATCATCGTGGCGGCGGGCACCGTCCCCAACACCGTTCTGGCCCGCGAAGAAAGCGGGATTTCCCTTGATGGCAAATATTTCCAGGCCATTGACGAAGACGGCTTGCCCGCCACGCCGGATCGTCTGACCAAACCGTCGGTCCCGCAGGTCTTGATGAGTGTCGAGACCGCGGACGGAGGCCATCGGGCGGTCTCCTTCTTCGGCGACCTGCATCCCTCCTTCGCCGGCAACGTGGTCTCGGCAATGGCCAGCGCCAAGCAGGGTTATCCGGTGGTCAGTCGCGTTCTGGCGAAGCGGCCGCCGTCGGCCATCACCCCCGAGGAAGTCCGCAAGGCCTTCAACGACTCCTTCCGTCCCACCGTCTTCAAGGTCGAACGTCTGGCGCCGACCATCGTCGAAGTAGTGGTCCGGGCGCCGGCGGCGGCTCGCGCCTTTCAACCCGGACAATTTTATCGTCTGCAGAACTTCGAAACCCTTTCCGCGAAAACCGATGACACCACATTGGCTATGGAAGGGTTGGCGCTGACCGGCGCCTGGGTCGACAAGGAGGCTGGCCTGGTTTCGGTGATCGTCCTCGAAATGGGCGGGTCCTCCAATCTTTGCAGCAGCTTGTCGCCCGGCGAACCGGTGGTTTTGATGGGACCGACCGGAACCCCGACCGAAACGCCGGCCGGCGAAACCGTTTTGCTCGCCGGTGGCGGCTTGGGCAATGCCGTGTTGTTTTCCATCGGCCAGGCGATGCGCCGGGCTGGCTCGAAGGTTCTCTATTTCGCCGGTTACCGATCCATCGCCGATCGCTTCAAAGTCGAAGAAATCGAAGCGGCCGCCGACATGGTGGTGTGGTGCGTCGATCAAGGTGAGCCTTTGAGCCCAAGGCGAAGCCAGGACAAGACCTTTGTCGGAAATATCGTCCAGGCGATGACGGCCTTTGCCGAAGGCCGTTTAGGGGCTGCCGATATTTCGCTCGGAAACGTCAACCGCATCGTCGCCATCGGCTCGGATCGCATGATGCGGGCCGTGGCCGAAGCCCGGCACGGCGTGCTGGCACCCCACTTGAATCGCGAGCATGAAGCCATCGGTTCGATCAATTCGCCGATGCAATGCATGATGAAGGAGATCTGCGCCCAGTGCCTGCAAAAGCACAAAGACCCCAAAACCGGCGCGGAAATCGTCGTCTTCACCTGCGCCAATCAGGATCAACCCCTCGACCATGTCGATTTCAAGGGGTTGCTTGAGCGTCTTGGCCAGAATACCGTACAGGAGAAGCTGACCCGTCAATGGATCGACCGCAGCCTTCGGCACCTCGTGTCCTGACGTCAGTTACCTCGAAGGTTCGCCTGCGGGTATTTTATTGTCGTCATCCCCGCGAAAGCGGGGATCCATGGTTGGAGGAGTCGATGAATTGGCGATCCGGACTTGTGGTTGTTGCCGCATGGATCCCCGCTTTCGCAGGGATGACGGTGAAATGTGAAAGAAAAACCGCAACTGACGACAGGCCCTAGACTCATGAAAGGCCCTCTACCTTAGCGCGACCAAGGGGCCGGATGGCCCCGCTAAGGCAGAGGGACAAAAAAAGCTAGTGCCGCAGCAGTTGGGATAACGAGAGGAGACCAGCCGGCGAATGAGGTTCGTAAAATCCGCATTCGCCGGCTTGGCTGTTTTAGGGCTGTTGTGCGGCCACGCAACCGCTGCCGAGCCTGTGAAGATCGGCGAGATCAACAGTTACAGCGCCATTCCGGCCTTTACCGTGCCCTATCGTAACGGATGGCAACTCGCCGTCGACGAAATCAACCGCGAAGGCGGAGTCCTCGGCGGCCGCAAGTTGGAGATCCTGTCCCGCGATGATGGCGGAAAGCCTCTCCAGGCCGTCGCCATGGCCACCGAATTGATCAACCGTGATGGCGTGGTCATGCTGGCCGGTTCATTTTTGTCGCAGATCGCTCTCGCCCTGGCCGATGTCGCCAAACAAAAGAAAGTGATCTTTCTCGCCACGGAGGCGATGAACGACGACCTGCTGTGGACGCATGGCAATCGCTACACCTTCCGGCTTCGCACCAGTTCCTACATGCTCTCGTCAATGCTGGCCGAACGGGCCGCCAAGCTGCCGGCCAAACGCTGGGCGACGGTCGCTCCCGATTATGACGCCGGACATTCCTTCGTCGCCAATTTCAAGACCTTACTGAAGGGCCGTCGACCTGACGTCACCTTCGTCACCGAACTCTGGCCGCAACTCGGCGCCCTCGACCCCGAGTCCACGATAGCGGCGCTGGAACAGGCCAAGCCGGACGCCATCTTCAATGCCACCTTCGGCGGCGATCTCGGGAAACTGGTGCATGACGGTAACGCCCATGGCCTGTTCAACAAGCGCTCAGTGGTCAGCGTGCTGACCGGGGAGCCGGAATTTCTCGATGTTTTGGCCGACGAAGCGCCGGAGGGATGGATCGTCACCGGCTACCCTTGGTACGACATCAAGGAGAGCGCTCATAAAAAATTCGTGGATGCCTATATGACGGCCTACAACGAGGACCCCCGCATGTCGGCTCTGATCGGTTATGAAGCCGTCAAGGCCATTGCGGCCGCCCTGGAAAAGGCCGGCGGCACCGAGACCGAAAAGTTGGTCGCCGCCTTCGAGGATTTGCGTTTCCCATCCCCGATCGGCCCCCTCACCTTCCGGCGAAACGACCACCAGGCGACATTGGGAAGCTGGGTCGGCACGACCAGCCTGCGCGAAGGGGCCGGGGTCATGATCGACTGGGTTTATGCCGACGGCGCAAAATATCTGCCTTCCGCGGAAGATGTGCGAAAATGGCGTCCACCGGAATAAGGCGGACCAAAGGAGACCAAAGCAATGCGGTTCCACCCATTTGGCTTGGCGAAAGGAACAAAGAAAATACGCTGGAGCGGTTTGCGATCAGACGGTATCACCTTCAGGATTCGTCCCCACCGGGCTCGACCCGGTGGTCCATGGATTGCCGGGTCAAGCCCGGCAATGACGGAAAATGGCGTGATCCACGCCAGATCGTACGACGCGCTAAACCTTTTGCACATTTTTCCAGGCGGACTTTTATTGAAACATTGTAAAGTGATTTTTTCCCATTTTGTGGAGTTAAATCATCGCGCGGGGCAGTGATCAGGAGGGGCGCGTCATGAACGACAGCGTGATGCGCTTGGAAGCGCTCAAGACCGATCGGGACAGATATGTCGCTCTGGCGTTCTGTTGGGCCGATTTGTTGTTCGAACTCGACCGGCATTGCAATATCGTTTTTGCGGCTGGTGCGACGGAAGCGTTTCTCGGACGCCCCAAGGAAGCCCTCCTCGGGTTGAATTTTCGCGATCTGGTGGACCCTCTCGATGCCCCCCTCGTTGGACAACTTCTGAATCAGATCAAGAAGACCAGCCGATCGCAAAATGACGTGATCCGTGTCAGCGGGCCGCAGGGAAGCAATCTGTGGGTCTCGCTGTCAGCCTATTGCCTGGATCCCGACCAGGGAAATCTGTTCGTCGGCCTCCGAAGAAGCCGAGCCGCGGACAAAACGGACGCGCCGGACCAGACGGGCGACCTTCAAAACAGCGGTTCCTTCGCCAAACAAGCCGCCACCCGCCTCATGGACATCAAGGAGGCGGGCGAGGACGCCCAAGTCACCTTGCTGTCGATTCCGGCGCTGAAGGCACTGGAGGAGCGCCTTGACTCCAAAGACACCGAAACGCTGATCCAGTCGGTCAATAATTTCCTCAAGACCAATTCGGTCGGAGGCGATTCGGCAGCCAAGGTCGGTGATGGGCAATATTCGATTTTGCATGCGGCCAGCACCAAAATCGATGACATGGCCCGCCAAATCGAATCCCTGACACAGCGGATCGACCCGACCGGCCAGGGCGCCAAAGTCGAATCGGCGACCATGACCATGGAAGTCG
>DATNIV010000062.1:0-14160 GCA_035604255.1 Telmatospirillum sp.
TGGCCTCGCCATCTATCTTTACGGTCAGCGTCATTTGCCGCCCGAACAGCCCATCGTTCGCACCACCGCAACCCGCGAGAAAACGCCCTTCACGCGCGACGAATGGAAAGGGGTGATCGCCTTGCTGCTCTTGTGGGTCCCCACCATCTTGTTCTGGGCAACCTACGAGCAGCAGGGCAACACCATCGCGCTGTGGGCCGAAGACGCCACCGACCGCACTCTCTCGATCCTTTCCTGGTCGGCGGAGATTCCCACCACCTGGTTCCAGGCCTTCAATCCCTTCATGATTTTTGCCTTCACGCCCGGCATCGTAGCCTTGTGGAACTGGCAGGCGAAACGGCGTCGAGAGCCGACCACACTCACCAAAATGGCGCTGGGATGCCTGGGCGTGGCTTTGGCCAATCTGATCATGGTCGGCGCGGCCCATTGGGTCGGCGCCGACGGCAAGGCCAGCTGGCTATGGCTTGCCGGCTATTTCGTGGTGATCACCATCGGCGAACTCTATCTGTCGCCGATCGGCCTGTCCCTGGTTTCAAAGATAGCCCCGGCCCGCATTCTTTCGATGATGATGGGCCTCTGGTTCGCCAACATCTTCATCGGCAACATTCTCGCCGGTTGGCTCGGCAGCCTGTGGAGCGACATGGCCAAGGCGGATTTTTTCTTGATGATCGCCGCCATCTCGGCGGCCGCTGGTGTGGTCATCTGGCTGTTCAACAAGCCGCTCTCGCCAATCCTCGAAGACTGACTCCCACGCTCGGCATCGTTCAAAATGTCTATTTCGCCCCTTTGGCCGTCGGACAGGCGTGCCTGGGATCGTGCGTATCGCAAACCACAACCTGCTGCATGAAGGCCAGCCATTCGTTGGTGATCTCGACGGGCACAGGAAGATGCTCCTTGTCGAAGGCCGGACCGCGCCACGAGCGCCACACCACATAGGTGCGATCCTTGGCGCTGATCACTTTGTAAAGGCTGAGCTCCCCGTCCTTCCATTGCTTCGATTTCGGGCAGGCGACAGCCCGCATGGCCGTCTCATACCCGTTCTCCACCGCCAGGCTGAGCTGTCCGGCGCCGATATCTTCACAGGCGTTCTTGACGATTTCCAACTGATCCTTCAGCACATCTTGCGGCGGCTTGGTCGCCAGACCGCTCATCATCTGCACCGTCAGCATTTCGGTCCATTCCTTCAGCGTCTGGCCGGGCGGCAACACTTCCGTGACATCGACGGTGCCCTTGGTGTCGTGATAGCCGACCACCCAGCCTTTGGGCGGCTGAACAAACAGCTGTTCGCTGGACTGCTGCTGGGCAGAGGCCAACGAGGACCAAAAAACGATGCCGACAACGGCGGAAAGAACCACACGCATAACGAACTCCTGATCGCGACGTTACCTAACCTGTATTTCTCATAGCCACGTCGTCGGCACGGGCATGAGAAATACAGGTTAATACCCTTTGGCCAAAGCATGGCGAACCACTTTTCGCATGACCGTCGGCAAGGCTTGTCCATCGAGACCGTCCAACGCGCACCACAGGCCCCTGGCCAACTCCGGCGTGCGGGCGCGGCCGATCAGAACGGTCAACTCAAGATGAAAATGAGTAAACCCATGCAGCACCAGACCGGGAAGAGCGCGCCACTCGGCTTTGACCGGAGCCTCGCTCGCGGCCTCGGCCAAATCCCATGGCTCGTCACGCCAGGCCGTCGAGGGGATTTCCATCATGCTCCCCAACAACCCCTTTTCCGGGCGGCGACGCAGCAACACCGCGCCATCCTTGCGCAATGTCCAAAAGGCGACCCCCCGCCGCGTCGGCCTCTCCGGCTTGGCCAATTTTGCCGGCAAGCCTTCGGCGATACCCAGACGACAGCCCTCGCAGGCATCCCGCCAGGGACACAGCACGCATGCCGGCTGTCGCGGCGTACAGACCGTCGCGCCGAGATCCATCAGGGCCTGCGCATAATCGCCGGCCCGCAGGGGCGGTGTCAGGCTTGCCGCCAAGGCCTTCAATTTCGGCTTTGATCCCGGCAACGGATCGGTGACGGCGAACATGCGGGCGATCACCCGCTCGATATTGCCATCCATCACAACGGCGGAATGTCCATGGGCGATGGCGGCGATGGCGGCGGCGGTGTAATCGCCGATTCCGGGCAGCGAGCGCAAGCCCTCCTCGTCCTCGGGAAACACCCCATCGCGCCACTCGCTGACCAATTGAGCGCATTTGTGCAGATTTCGAGCCCGCGCGTAATACCCCAATCCGGCCCAGGCGACCAAGATGTCGTCAAGCGGCGCAGCGCCCAAATCTTTGACCGTCGGCCAACGTTCGATGAAGGCGCGAAAATAGGGAGCGACGGCAACCACGGTGGTCTGCTGCAACATGATTTCGGACAGCCAGACGTGATAGGGATCGGCCTGAACGCCCGGCGGCGAGCGCCACGGTAAGACACGGGCGTTTCGGTCATACCAGGCGAGCATGCGGTCGGAGAGGCTGGAGATAGATCCGTGCAAGGCTGTCTCTTGAACGCGTGATATGCGTTTATCCATGGACTTCTTTCGTCGCGTTGGCGCGTTGAGCGCCCGCGCGAAGGTTCGCGCGAAAGCCAAGCCGGCGGACGCCGGCGCCCGGCGACTGAGGGACCATCAATGGCTGAGGCGAGCGCCGTGCCGGCGATTGCCGTGGGGAAGGATGTGGCATGACCGGCAAGATAGCATAGAATGGCGCCATGCAAGCGAGCCCCCATGTCCGACCGACCTGAAGAAAAACGCGGCAGCTCCGGGCCGCGCGCCATCGCCGAGATGACGGCGCGTCTCACCCGCCGGTCTCTGGGCAAGCGCGGCTTCACCGAATCCGCCTTGATCGCGGAATGGCCGGCTGTGGTCGGATCGCTGTTGGGAACGATGACGCTGCCGCTACGCATCGCTTTCGCGCGCGGCGAGCGATCGGGCGGCACCTTGCATATTCGCGTCTCGTCAGGCGCCATGGCGACGCAACTTCAGCATCAAGAGCCCTTGATCGTGCAGCGCATCAACGGCTATTTCGGCTATGGCGCCATCGCGCGACTGGCCATCGTCCAAGGCCCGGTGGCGCCCCGGCCCGTCAAACGACCACCGCCGCCGCCGGAATTGACCACTCAGCAGGAAGATCAATTGACCGAGCGTTTGAGCGGAATTGACGACCCGGAATTGAAATCCGTCCTCGCCGCCCTCGGACGCCACCTTGCGGCAAGGCGCTGATACACCCTAATATCCACGAAATTCCTTTTCTGGAGAATCGAGTGAAGACTTTAGCCTGGATATCCCGCGCCCTGATCATGATGGCAGCCTTGGCGTTGGGTAGCGTGAGCGCGGCCCAAGCGCAAGACAAGCCTTGGGTTATCGACGAAGTCATGGGCAAGGCCGATGCGCCGATCACCATTATCGAATATTCCTCGCTGACCTGTCCGCATTGCGCCAAATTCCACGCCGAAACCTTCCCCAAGGTCAAAGCGGACTGGATCGATACCGGCAAGGCCAAGCTGATTTTCCGCGATCTGCCCTGGGATCCCCTGGCTCAAGCGACCGCCATGGTCTCGCATTGCTCGGGGGATCGCTATTTTGCTTTCATCAACACGTTCTTTCGGACCCAGGAGCAGTGGACCAGCAACCCCTCGCCCTTGGCCGCCATCAAAACCATCGCCAAATTGGGCGGCATGGGGGATGATCAGGTCGACAAATGCCTGAGCGACAACGGACTGTTGAACGAGATCAATGCGCGCAAAGACGACGCCCAATCCCGTTACAAGGTCGATTCCACGCCGAGCTTCATCATCGGCGGCAAGCTCTATTCGGGCGACATGCCCTATGACGAGTTCGCCAAGTTGTTGAGCGGACAGGGCAAATAGGCGGTTCCGAGGGGCGTTGTGATTCAGTTTGTTCGCCTTCGCCTCTCGGGCTTCAAGTCTTTTGTCGATCCGATCGATGTGGTGATCGAACCGGGCATGACCGGAGTGGTCGGCCCGAACGGCTGCGGTAAATCGAATTTGGTCGAGGCGCTTCGCTGGGTGATGGGCGAAACCTCGGCCAAACAGATGCGTGGCGGCGAGATGGACGACGTCATCTTCGGCGGCAGCGCCAACCGCCCGCCACGCAATCTGGCGGAAGTCGCCCTGGTCCTCGACAACCGGTCGCGCAGCGCGCCGTCACAATTCAACGACTCGGAAGAACTCGAAGTGACCCGCCGCATCGATCGCGGCCAGGGGTCGCTTTACAAGGTGAACGGCAAGGAGACGCGCGCCCGTGACGTGCAGATCCTGTTCGCCGACGCGGCGACCGGGGCACGTTCGACGGCGATCGTCAGCCAAGGCCGGATCGGCGCCATCATCAATGCCAAGCCGTCGGATCGGCGCAGCCTGCTCGAAGAAGCCGCCGGAATCGGCGGTTTGCACTCGCGTCGGCATGAGGCCGAATTGCGGCTCAAGGCCGCGGAGGGCAATCTCGAACGGCTGGTCGACGTGGTCACGACGCTTGACTCTCAATTGCAAGCCCTGAAAAAGCAGGCCCGCCAGGCTGCCCGTTATCGCAATCTGTCCCAACAGATCCGCGACATCGAAGCCCGGCTTTTGGCGTCGCTTTGGGCCGCGGCCATGCGGGATCTCGATGCCGCGCGCGCCGACGCCGAACAAGTGGAACGCCAAGTCTCCACCCTGACCGGCCTCGCCGCCGAAGCGGCAACCCGCCAGGCGGAGGCCGCCGCCGGCCTGCCGGCCTTGCGTCTGGCCGAAGCCGAGCAAGCCGCCAAACTGCAACGCCTGTCCTTGGCGCGCGAACAGCTCGATGCCGAAGAGGGACGTCTGGACGTCGCCAAGCGGGACTTGGAATTGCGTCTGCAGCAAATCGCCACCGACCTGCACCGGGAGGCGGCGCGCGCCGCCGACGCCGATCAGGCCTTGGGCCGCCTCGCCGAGGAAAAGGACACCTTGATCTCGGCCTGCGCCGACGAAAACGACCAACAAACGCAGGCATCGGCCACGGTCGAGGCGATCTCGGCGGAAGCGGCCGCCATTGAAGCGGCGCTGGCCACCGTCATGGAAGAGGTGGCTGCGGCGGATGCCGATCGCGCCGCGGCCTTGCGGACGCTCGCCGAGGCCGAAGCGCGCCGCGAAAAACTGGGCAGCCGCGTCGAAGAGATGGCGGCCCTTCGTCTCGCCGCCGAAACCGAGGCGGTGGATCAGGCCGACTTGACCTCCGCCGAAATGGATCTCGAAGAGGCGCTCGAATATCTGGAAACATGCCGGGCGGATGCCGAAGGCATCGAACAGCGTCGTCAGGACGCCCAGTCGTTGCGCGAACAGACCCGCGACATGTTGCAGACGATCATCGCCACACGATCGAAATTGCAGGCTGAAGCCGAAGCGCTGAAGGAGTTGGTGGCCCAAGCGGCCGGTGGCGATCACAGCCCCGTTCTCGACGATGTCAATGCCGTCAGCGGCTATGAGATCGCTTTGGGCGCCGCGCTTGGCGAAGATCTGACCGCGCCTCTGGAACGGGACGCCCCCTTCTCCTGGCGAAATCTGCCGCCCCTGGCGATCACGCCGGCCTTGCCCGCCAATGTCCCGCCCCTCTCCCATTTCGTGACCGCGCCACCGGCGCTGGCCCGCCGTCTCGGCCAGACCGGCGTGGTGGAGACCGCAGAGCAGGGCGACAGCCTGCTGGCCGATTTGGCGCAAGGCCAACGGCTGGTCAGCCCGGACGGCGCGATGTGGCGGTGGGATGGCTTCACCGCGCGGGCCGGTGCCCCCAGCGCCACCGCGGTGCGGCTGCGTCAGCGCAACCGGTTGCGCGAACTGGCTCTTCAGATCGATGACGCCGATATGGGGGTGGCCGAAGCGGAAGCGCGGGCCGAAACCGCCGCCGCCACGGTCGAACGGGAAGCCGCCGCCGAGCGAAAAACCCGCGAGGATATGCGGAGAGCGGAGGCCGAAGCGACAAAACTGCGCGAAGCGCATGCCAAATTGGCGCAGAAGGCCGCCGCCGCCCAATCGCGTCTGGCCGGTCTGGTCGATCGCGAGACCGCCCTCCAGGCCGATCTTGCCGAAGCCAGGGCGGCGGAAGAGGCCGCGCGCGCCGTGGTTGCCGGTTTTACCGGCAATAACGAGGGGCGAGACAAGGTCGCCTCTTTGCGGGCCGATCTGGCCGAAAAACGGACGCACCTCGTCGAATCGCGCAGCTTCCTCGACCGTCTGCTCCGCGAAGCCGGTGATCGTCGCCGCCGGTTGGACGCCATCGCCACCGAGGAAACCTCCTGGGGGGAACGCGCGGCAACCGCCACCCGGCATCGCGAGGAATTGGACGAACGACGCGAAACCGTGTTCGCCGAGTTGGAACATTTGGCCTCTCTGCCGTTGGAAATCGCCGAAAAACGCCAAACACTTCTCGACGACATGGCCCAAGCCGAAGCCGATCGCCGCCAGGCGGCGATCGTTCTGGCAGAAGGCGAACAACTGCTGGCGACGGCCGACCGCATGCTGAAGGAAGCCGAGCATGCTCTGGCCGCCGCGCGCGAGGAGCGCATCCGGCGCGAGGCGGCGATCGCGGCGGCCGCCCAACAAGCCAGAGCGGTGGCCGAGCGTATCGCAGAAAAGCTGGACCTGACCCCGAGCCAATTGGCCGAACAAGTCGCGGATGCCGAAATTGGCGATATCGAGGAGATGGAACTCAAGCTCGACCGACTTGTGCGTGAACGGGAAAATATGGGTCCCGTCAATCTCCGGGCCGAAGACGAAGCCACCGAACTGGAGCAGCGCATGGCGGACCTCAACGCCGAGCGCGACGACTTGGTCGCCGCCATCGCCAAATTGCGCCAAGGCATCAACGACATCAACCGCCAAGGCCGAGAGCGCCTGCTGGCCTCGTTCGAGGCCGTGGACCAACATTTCCGCGGGATGTTCGTGCGCTTGTTCGGAGGCGGACGGGCTCATCTCACCTTGACCGAATCCAACGATCCGTTGCAGGCCGGCCTGGAGATCATGGCCAGCCCCCCCGGCAAACGCCTGCAAGTGCTATCCCTGCTGTCCGGTGGCGAGCAGGCGCTGACGGCGCTGGCCCTGCTGTTCGCTGTCTTTATGACCAATCCCGCACCGATCTGCGTCCTCGACGAGGTGGATGCTCCGCTCGACGATGCCAATGTCGATCGTTTTTGCTCGATGGTGGCCGAAATCGCCCAGACCACGCGGACGCGTTTCATGGTGGTCACCCATCACCGCATGACCATGGCCCGTATGGATCGCCTGTTCGGCGTCACCATGGCCGAGCGCGGCGTTTCCACCGTCGTCTCGGTGGACCTGCAAACCGCCGAGGCTCTTCGAGAACCAACGTAAGAACCACTGGATTCGATGCCTTTTCGCGAATGGACAGCACCAATTGACAGCGCTATCATAACAAGAGTCCATTAAGATTGGGAAATGCGGCCATCCGAGACCACCGGTTCTTTTTGGGGAATCATATGTCGTCATTTGAAATATCGCGGCGCCTGTTCTGCGGCGGTCTCGCCGCCACGGCCATGACGAGCGGACAGGTGCGGAAGGCTTGGAGCAACTCGGTTGCCGACCCCTGGTCACAGGCGCAAGCCATCATCGATCGCCTGGCCCATCCGGTCTCCATCCCGGAACGCTCTTTCGACGTCACCGGCTTCGGCGCCGCGGCCTGCCGACGGGTGCCATTCGCCACGCCTTACAGTTCGGGCATGACTCATGCGCCGGGCTCAGCGGACAATTTCACCGCGTTCAACGCGACCATCGCCGCTTGCCATGCCGCAGGCGGCGGTCGCGTCTTGGTACCGGCGGGTCATTGGTATTGCGCCGGACCGATCACATTGCGGAGCAATGTCGATTTTCATCTGAACGCCGGCGCCTCCATTTTGTTCAGCCCCAATCCTGCCGATTACGCCAAATATGGCCTTTACGCCTGCGGACCAAACGGCAATCTCTATCGATCGCGCTGGCAAGGGAATGACTGCCTCAACTTTGGAGCGCCCATTTATGCCTTCCAACAGACCAACTTCGCGCTGACCGGTGACGACCCGGCCCGTTGCATTCTGGACGGCCAAAGTTCGACGCCGTTCGACGGCAGCCGTTGCTGGTGGACCTACTGGGGAAGAGATCAATCCTACGGCCATGTCAAAGGCGCTCCGTCGCAGGTCACGGCGAATCCGCTGAACCGACCGCTTTCAGACGTCGCACCCGGCCTTCCCGCCGACCAATTGAGCCTGTTGCAAGACGCCGCGGGGCAGTGGAAAAAGGACGTGTTCTATCTTCCGGCGTTGTCGGAGGCGGGTGTCCCCTTCGATCAACGCATATTCGGCCTCGGCCACTCTCTGCGCCCCTGCATGGTCGAAGTGATCGACTGCGCCAACGTCTTGCTATCGGGCTACCAACTCAACAACACCCCCTTCTGGCAGCATCATCCCGTCGGATGCCGGGATTTGGCGATCACCAACGTCCATGCCAACAGCATGGGCCCGAACAACGACGGTTTCGATCCGGAATCCTGCGACACGGTCCTGGTCGACAATGTCACCTTCAACACCGGGGACGACTGCGTCGCCGTCAAGGCCGGCAAGGACAACGACATCGGATATGGTCCGGCGCGAAATCACGTGTTCCAGAACTGCACCATGAACAGCGGCCATGGCGGGATTACGCTGGGCAGCGAAATGGCGGCAGGCATCAGCGATATGTTCGCCCAGAACATCGCCATGCTCAATCAGAACTGGGAAACCAGTCCGTTGAATATCGCGCTGCGCATCAAGGCGAATATGAACCGCGGTGGTTCCGTGCAGAATTTTTTCGTCCGCAACATCAGCCTGCCCAACGGCGTGTCGATGACCCCGTCTTCCTACGACTCCCTCGCCTTGCCGGGAAGCCCGATCCCGATAGCGACGTCCCTGGCGCAAGGCGGCGTGCTGACCATCGATTGCGATTATCAGCCGGCCGCCGACCTGATCAGGACGCGTCCGCCGACGGTGAAAAACGTTCACATCTCCAATGTCACAGTGACGCCGCCACCGGGTAAACCGACAAGCTGTTATCAGGCGGTGATCTCCGTCGGCCCCGTCGCATCGGATTACAACGGAACGCCCCCAATGCCGCCGATTTCGCCGGTCACGGGAGTGACCATCTGCGATTGCGATTTCGGCGCGGCGGCCAATAGCGCTCAGCCGTTTTATCTCTACAATACCCAAGGCATGACGCTGAAAAACGTCACCATCGGTGGCCAACTCTACAATCAGACCCTGTCGGGATAAGGCAACGACGCCCCTTGCAGAGAGGGGGAAGCAACCGCGCGAAGCCGCTCCCCTTCTCCAACGAAGGACTTGAAGCGAAATAGTCGCTTCAAGTCCTATAGCCCGAGCGGCGCCTGAGCCTGCCGGAGGCGCAGGCGTCATTTATGACGTTAGAACCTGACGCGATTATTTCGCGTCAGGTTCTAAAGACCGAACGACCAAACGTCCTGCACGGTCTTGTGAAGGACCTGTTCGTGATCTTCCCGCGACAGGAAGCTGAAATGGTCGCGGTAGAGTTCGACCGCCTTGTCATAAGTCAGTAAATCCAGACAAATCGGCCAGTCGCTTCCCCACATCAGTTTTTTCGGGCCGAAGGCGGCGAAGAGCCGTTTGACCTGCTCCAGAGAATCGGCATAGGGATAGGCCTGCTTGGAAAGCGACCACATGTGGGAAATTTTCACATAGACCTTGGGATAGCGGGCGAGGTCCAGCAACATCTGCAACTGGTCGGGGTGATCGAGGGGAGAATCGGCCATGTGGTCGATCACGACCGTCAGATCCGGATTCTTCTCGATCAGCGGAATCACGTCGGGCATCCGGGTCACCGGCGCCAGAACAGTCATCGGCACCTTGAGATCCGCGCATCGACGCCATAACGGCGCCATCAATGGCCCACGAATCCAATCGCCGTCCGCATCGCCTGAGGGACTGAGCCGCACGCCTCGAAATCCCTGCTCCTCAACCAGTTTGCTCAAGTGATCGGCATTGGCCGGATCTTCCGGATTGACCCGGCAAACACCTTTGAAGGTCTCCGGGAAGCGCTTCAACACATCGGCGAGATAGCTGTTGTCCCACTTGTAATGGATCACCTGGATGATCACCGTCCGCGACACGCCGTTCGCCTTCATCAAATCGAGCAGCATCTCGACGGTTCGATCTTCCGGGGGCACCACGCGGCCCGCGGCAAACGGAAATTGAGGATCGTGCTTCCAGACATGCACATGGGAATCGATCAACAACGGCTTCACGTCAGCGGCCTGTGCGACGGACGAAATAGCCGATCCGATCAACGGCATGGCCACGGCATTGGCCAATGACGCGGCAAGAAAATCACGACGACTCAGCATGACAACCTCCCTTTTTGTCCACTTTTATGAGGGTTATGATAGCGCTATCATTGTGATGCGCAAGCGTTTTCCAAAGAAACTCCAGCCCATATTGCCAGCCGCCTTTGGCGAACCCTCCTGTCACCAAAGACGGCCCCGGCATCGCGCTGCAATGAGGTGGCCGGGATCACCTTGCGCCGACCAACCCCGGATAAGGATCCCGCGCCGACGCACCGCGCCCCTAACCCATAATAATTAAATGGTTATTTGCCTATGATAGAGAACGGCCTCCGGGCAATTGCCCTCGCTTGACAGTCCGAAAAGCAAATCTTATGTTGCCCGCGCCTAGAGGCCTCGTTGGGGCCGAATGGGGGACCGGGGAGCGGACGGAAATGACGGACGAATCCAGGGAACCCCGCCCGCTCGACGATCTTGATGCCCGGCTGCGCGCAGCGCGCGGACAAAGAGAAAGCGAGACACGGAGGGAGACGGCGGGACGAAGCAGCACAGGCATGGGCCTGGGGTTTCGCATCGCCACCGAGTTGGTTGCAGGTATCGCCGTCGGCACCCTGATTGGCTATGCCCTTGACGGATGGCTGGGGAGCAGACCTTGGTTTATGGTGGTGTTCCTCTTCCTGGGAGCTGCCGCCGGTACGATGAACGTCTATCGCGCCGCCAAAGGCCTGGATGATTCCGTCGGGCTCGGCGAAGCGCAAAGACGTAAGGAACGGGACAGAACGAACGATTCATAAGAGAGGCAGACGGTGGCTAATCCGGTCGAACAGTTCAAAATTCAGCCCTTGGTCCCCCTCGAGGTCGGCGGAGTGAATCTCTCTTTCACCAATTCCGCCCTCTTCATGGTGGTCTCGATTGTTCTGGTGACGGCCTTCCTTACGCTTTCGGTCCGTGGGCGCGCCCTGGTTCCCGGGCGTTGGCAGTCAATGGCCGAGATCTTCTACGAATTCGTCGCCAATATGATCAGGGACAATGTCGGCTACGAAGGACGAAAATATTTCCCCTTCATTTTCTCCCTGTTCATGTTCGTGCTCTTCGGCAATTTGCTGGGCATGATTCCCTATACCTTCACCTACACGAGCCACATCATCGTCACCTTCGGCTTGGCGGTGGTGGTCTTCGTCGGGGTAACGATCATCGGCTTCGCCCGGCACGGCGTCGGCTATCTGCGGATGTTCTTTCCGCATGGGGCGCCGCTGGCGACCGCCGTCATTCTGGTGCCGATCGAGTTGATCTCCTACTGCTCGCGGCCGTTCAGCCTGGCCATTCGTTTGTTCGCCAACATGACCGTCGGCCATATCATCCTCAAGGTGATGGCCGGTTTTGTGGTGGCGCTGGGTGTCTTCGGCATCGTACCCATGGCGTTCCTGGCCGGCGTCACCATTCTGGAGTTCGGTATTGCCGTTCTTCAGGCCTATGTGTTTGCCATTCTCTCCTGCATCTATCTGCATGACGCCATTCATATGCATTGACGGCCGAGGATTAAGCAACGGTCGGCAGGCAGAGACCGAATTTCGTGGTTTTATCGTTTCAAGAAAGGGAAGTTCTATGGATCCGCAAGCTGCAAAGATGATTGGTGCTGGTCTGGCCGCCATCGGCATGATCGGGTCGGGTATCGGCGTCGGTAACATTTGGGCCAGCCTGATCGCCACCGTTGGTCGCAACCCGGCCGCCAAATCCAGCGTCGAGCTTTATGGCTGGATCGGCTTCGCGGTGACCGAGGCCATCGCGCTGTTCGCTCTGGTCGTCGCCCTGATCCTGCTGTTCGTCTAACGCGTTCAGCCCGCGGATTTTCCGGGACTCCCCGATCAAGCGGGGTCCCGGTGGATTCGTTTTTTGGCCGTACTTCGCGAACAGGAAGTCCCGAGCAATGCCTCAATTCGATCCAACCTTCTTCACGACGCAGCTCTTCTGGCTGTTCGTCACTTTTGCCTTGCTCTATGTGCTGATGTCGTCTCTGGCCATGCCAAAGATCGGCGCGGTGCTGGAGGAACGCCAACGCAAGATCGACGATAATCTCGACAAAGCCGCGCAGCTTAAGGCGGAAGCGGAAACAGCGATTGCGCTCTATGAGAAGGCTCTGGCCGAATCCCGTGTCCAGGCCCAGGCTATCTTGCGCGCCAGCGGCGAGACCATGGCCAAACAGGCCGAAGAGCGCCAAAAGCAGCTTGGCGAACGCTTGTCCCAGCAGGTCAAAGCCGGTGAAGCGCGGATCAACGCCGCCAAGGATCAGGCCTTGACCCATGTTCGTGATGTCGCGGCAGAGGTCGCGAAATCGGCTGCCGCGAAATTGACCGGCATCACCCACGACGATGCCAAGGTCGCGACAGCGGTCGCCTCTGCCCTTGAGGAGGGCCGTTGATGTTCATCTCCATCGCACAGGCAGCCGAAGCCGCCGCCCAGCATGGCGAACATGGCGGTTTCTTCTCGGAGGCCGAAACCTGGGTCGCCATCACTTGGTTGATTGTTGTCGTCCTGGTCGCCCGACCGGTTTTTCGGGCGATCACCGCGGCGCTTGATTTGCGCCGGGAAAAAATTCGGGCGCGTCTGGAAGAAGCCGAACGCTTGCGGACGGAAGCCCAGGAAATGCTGGCTTCCTACCAGAAGAAACAGCGTGACGCCTTGAAAGAGGCCGAAGCCATCGTGGCGCAAGCCAAGACGGAAGCCGAACGGTTGGCCGCCCAGGCGGAAGCCAATCTTGACGAATTGCTGAAACGCCGCGAGTTGCAAGCCGTCGAACGGATCAATCAGGCGGAAGCGGAGGCGCTTCGCGAGGTGCGCAACAAGGCGGTGGATATCGCGATTGCCGCCACGCGCAAATTGATCGCCGAAAATCTGTCGGCGGAGCAGTCGTCCGCCCTGGTTGATCAGGCCATCAAGGATTTGCCAAACCGGCTCCACTGATATTGACCATCGTTTTGCGCTTCACCCCCGGATCGCAAGATGCCGGGGGTTTTTTTACGGTCCTATTCGACAGGATGCCGATGAATTCGCTCGCCGCAATGCGGACAGTGAATCTGCCCACCCTTGACGCCATATTCCAAAATACGGGCAGCCTCTTCCGAGGACAGGCCTAAGGCGACACGTGTCTCTTCCAATCGGCGTTTCTCGCGAACCGTCACCCGGCCGTCATGCATGACCTTATCGACGGTTTCCAGATACTCCTCGCGCCGCTGACGCAATTGTTCGCTGAACCCCGACGCCAGAACACCGGCGGGCAGGGCGATCATGCCGACGCCGATGATCGCGGTACAACCGCCCAGGATTCTGCCGAGCACCGTTGACGGCACCATGTCGCCATAACCTAACGTCGTCATCGTCACCACCGCCCACCACATCGCGGATGGAATATCGGAAAACACATGCGGCTGCTTCGGATGCTCCAGCATGTACATCAAGCTTGAGACGAAGACCAAGAGAACCAGGAAGACGAAGAGCATCGAAACAATCGAGCGCGCCTCCTGGCGCAGCACGTCGATCATGATGACCATCCCCTGGGAATAGCGGGTCAGCTTGAAGACGCGCAACAGCCGGAGCACGCGCATGGCGCGCAGATCGACCTCGAAAAAAAAGCCTAAGTAAAAAGGAACGATCGCCACCAGATCGACGATCGCCATCGGCGTGAAGAGGAAATGCAGACGGCCATAGAAAGGATGCCGGAAGCGCGCATGATCGATTTCCACCGCCGTCCATACCCTCAGCCCATATTCGACCGAGAAGACAATCACGGAAAAGTGATCGAAGGCGTGGAAGATGTGCCCGTGGACGACCGCGAGATCCTCGACCGATT
>DATNIV010000063.1:0-4481 GCA_035604255.1 Telmatospirillum sp.
TGCCGATGTCCTGCGAGCGCTGATTGTTGGTTACCTGGCCGGACGCGGCCTCGGTGGCGAGCGCCATCATGCGTTGCAAGACATTGCTGACCTGGGCCAGCGCCCCGTCGGCCGACTGTAAAATCGCCGTGCCTTGCGCAACGTTGGTCGCATCCTGGGAAAAGACGGTCGCGTCCGCTTTCAGCTGCGTGCCAATGGCCAAGCCGGCGGCATCGTCGGACGCCTGGACCACCCGAGAACCACTGGCCAACTGAGAAAGGAGACCAGTCTCTTTACTCGAGTTGTTGTTCAGAAAGTTCAGTGCGGAATTGGCGGCATTGTTGGTTGATATAACAGGCATGCATACCCCCTAACGGGCAAAATTCGAACCCACATGGCTATTATATTTCTCACTGAAATCTTAAATTATGGTTACTTTGATGACGTTATGTCCTTTTTACCCGCTTTCGCCCGTGTTGTTGTTTTCGGCATATGAGATGAGGGGATGACGGCGTGAATAACAGTTGGGGGGCGACGAATGGCGGCGTGGGATAAACAGGCTATTCTCGATCTCGCGCCAATGACGGACGTGTTTGGCGCGATCGATGAGGATGCCAAGGCTGCCCTTGAGGTTTTTTTGACCAGTACGCGTCCGCTGCTGGCGTCAATACAAATGAAGTTGTTTGCTGGCGATCTTTCGGGAGCGGCCGACGCGGCTCATTCCGCCAAGGGGGCGGCGAATGTGAGTGGGGCTTTTCGTTTGGGCGGGCTTTGTGCCGAGGTCTGTGCGCAACTTCAGGAAGGCCATCTTGCCCAGGCGCAAAGTCTGCTGGCATTGCTCCCTGACGCGTTCAACGATGTTCAGGCCGCCATCAAATGGTTGGCCATTGATCGTCCTCTTTCCTAAGCGGTCGTTTTGCCCCAGCTCATGGTGCGGCGTTTGTTCAACACGCTGATGATCTTGCTCTTCAGGTCGTTCAAAGACACCGGTTTGATCAGATAGCCGTCGACATCGTTCTCCATCGCAGCCAACACCGTGCCACGTTCGGAGTCGCTGGTCAGAAAGACCACCGGCAATTGCGAATTTCCAACGCTGCCACTGCCGAGACGAACCTCGCGCAGAAACTCCAGGCCGTCCACCGGATCCATTTTGATATCGCAAAGAACGAAATCGGGCGTCGTCGACTGCAGCAAGGTCAAAGCCGACGCGCCGTCCGCCTCTTCCAGAACCTGGCCGACGCCCAGTCGTTTGAGCAATTGGACGATCAACGAACGGACATACTCCTGATCCTCGACAACCAGGAAGGTCAGTTTGCTAAATTCGATTTCGCGTTGAGCCATAAAATGTTCCGGCCGGGGAGCCCGTGCGTTCTCAACCATCCGAACGCAAGGCCCAACGATTTCATTTTGTCGGTTACGAAAGGGGCGGCGTTAGGCCCGCCGATATTTGTCGGCAACCTCTTGCATCGCCCGCACCACCTGCGAAGCAAAGGTTTGGCGAAGGATCTTCACCTTTGCCGCGAACATTTTGTCGTCATATTTGTTTTCTTCGAGTTTCTGTTCGGCGCGAACCATCGCCGAGGTGCAGCGATTGTGAATGGCTTTTTGCCAGTCTTCCGCCGTGAAGTTGGGGCGGGCCGAAATCGGCACGGCCAGCCAGATGTTTTCGGCCAGCGAAACCAGTTTTTCCTGATTGACGATATCGGTGCCGAGCGTTTCTTCGATATCCCGGCGGATATCGGCGGCGTTGCTTAATTTTGCTTTTCGGTCTTCTTCCGACAAAGCCCCGGCAATTTTACGAAGACGGGAACGATCTTCCTGCACCATGACCTTCAGCCTAAAATAAATGGTTCCGTGATTTTGCCACCAGTTACCCTGCGGGACAATCATTGCCGTCGATCTTAACCCAGATCAATGGTTTCTTTCCAAGAGAAGTCGGTTATGCCACGGCGCGCAATCTGATAAAGTTGATGGGTGAGATGTCGCCTCCCCAAAATGCGATGCCAGCGGCATAAGTATGAGAAATAGGGGGTAAGGTCATGACCACGCCATACGATCCCTTCTTCAAATTGCAAATAGCCCTCTGGGAGGGTTGGGTCCGCGCCATGTCGAGTGGGTTTTGCGTCTGCGAGCGGTTGATCGATCAGCAGGCGAGAATTCTCGACCATCAGGACTATTTCCGCTTCCACAATATCATTCCGCAGGGCGCCGATTGGCTCGACCACTATGGCAAGCGCAATCATGACGTCGATGTGGAAAAAGTCTGAACGGCGGGAAATAAGTGATTCTCCCGTTTCCTCGTCATTGCGAGCGAAGCGAAGCAATCCAGCAACGGTGGTGAGACCTGGATTGCGTCACCTTCGGTTCGCAATGACGCCGTCGCCCTTTAGGGACGACGGCGGGTGAAATCGACAGTGCAGGTCGCGTCGCCCAAGGTGAGCTGGCTTTCCTGAGGGGGGCTGCTGGCGATGATGCGACCGGCGCGCAGGACCAGCAGGCGGTTGGCCCGCAGGCGTAGGGCCTCGATCGGATCGGCGGCTTGCAACACCACCAGGTCGGCCGGCTTGCCGATGTCCAGGCCGTAATTTTGCAAACCCAGGCTGCGGGCGCCCTGGAGGGTCACGGCGGCGAAACAGGCGCGCATTTCATCGCGGCCCGTCATATGTCCGACATGCAGTCCCATGGCGGCCACTTCCAGCATGTCGTGGCTGCCCAGCCCGTACCAGGGATCCATCACGCAGTCATGGCCGAAGGATACATTGACTCCGGCCGCCATCAGTTCCTTGACGCGGGTCATGCCGCGTCGTTTCGGGTAGCTGTCGTGACGGCCTTGCAAGGTGATGTTGATCAGAGGATTGGCGATGGCGTTCACCTGAGATTCGGCCATCAAGGGCATCAGTTTGCTGACATAATAGTTGTCCATGCCATGCATCGAGGTCAGATGCGAGGCGCTGACTCGTCCGCAGAGGCCGAACCGCACGGTTTCGGCGGTCAAGGTTTCCACATGCCGTGAGGCGGGGTCGTCACTTTCGTCGCAATGCATGTCAACCGAAAGTCCGCGCTCGGCGGCGATCTCGCACAGGGCCTTGATGGAGGACGCACCATCGTCGGCGGTTCGCTCGAAATGGGGAATGCCGCCCACCACGTCGACGCCTTTATCCAAGGCTCGCAGCAGGCAATCGCGGGCAATGGGGGAACGCAGGAAGCCGTCCTGAGGAAAGGCCACCAGTTGGATGTCCAGATAAGTCGCCATGCGGCGACGGACTTCCAACAGGGCCTCGACCGCCAGCAAACGCTCGTCGCAGACGTCGACATGGCTGCGGATGACCAAGGTTCCCTTGGCGATGGCCCAGCGGCACATCTCCATGCCGCGCTCGAACAAATCGTCGATGGTCAACAGGGGCTTCTGCTCACCCCAGATCTGAATACCTTCCAGCAAAGTACCGGATTCATTGAAGCGCGGGCGGCCGACGCTCAGGGCCGAATCCAGATGAAAATGGCTGTCGACGAAGGGCGGCGTCACCAATCGGCCGCGAAGATCCCTCTCATGTCCGGCTTCGGCGTCCAACGACGGCCGCAAGGCGACGATCAGGCCGTTCTCGATACCGATGTCGATATCGGCGCGGCCGTCGGGCAGCGTGACGCCCCTCAAGATCAGATCGAGCAATTGCGTTCCCTCTTGCGAACCAACCGTTACAGGCAGACGTGATCCATCAGGCGGCGCAAAAAGGCTTCGCCTTGCGCGACTTGGTCGGCCGATATGAATTCGTCGGGGCGATGCGCCTGATCGATGAAGCCGGGGCCGCAAACCACGGTCGGCACACCGGCCTGGTTGAACAAACCGGCTTCGGTGCCGAAACTGACGCGCCCCGTCTGGTTGGCGCCGGTGAGCGCGGTAACGAAGCGTACGGCCGGATGGTCATCGGGCAGATCGAAGCCGGCGGTGTCGTTCATGATGTGAAAGGCGAAGCCGCTTTGGGCATTCACGGCCTTCATTTCGGGTTCGATTTGATCGGTGGCGAAGCTCACGATTTCCTGATAGAGCGCGTCCGAATCATGCCCCGGCAAGGCGCGGATCTCGAATTCGAAGCGGCAATCGCGCGGCACGATGTTCAAGGCGCGACCGCCTTCGACGGTGCCGGTGTGGAGAGTCGTGTAGGGCGGTTCATAGGCTGAATCGAAGGGGCCTTCGCGGCGGATTCGCCGCTGGATCGCCTTGACATGGGCGATCACTTCGGCGGCCGCTTCGACGGCGTTGACTCCTTGCCCCAGGGCCGAGTGGCTTTCTTGCCCCAGCACATGACAGCTGAGGCTTTTCTTGCCTTTATGGCCGGCGATGACCTGCATGCCGGTTGGTTCGCCGACAATGCAGAGCGTCGGTTTGATCGGCAGTCCGGCCATGTCGGCGATCAATCGGCGTACGCCGACACATCCCAACTCCTCATCGTAGGAAAAAGAGAAATGCAGCGGGATTTTCAGGCCGCGCGCCAGGAACTCCGGGG
>DATNIV010000064.1:0-3236 GCA_035604255.1 Telmatospirillum sp.
ACCCAAACTGCGCAGGAAAGGTCCGAAGATGTCCGGATCGAGACGAACGTCGTCGCCGTCCACCACCAAGGGCGCCACCTCCTTTTCCAGGCGGGTGGCGATTCGTTGGATCATCTGATCGAATTCCCGCAGCGCATTGCGGAGTGAGATGGCGCGGACGGCCGCGAGTTCGACCGCGGCCGCGCGCTCCTGCGGGCCGAGGCTGTTCGAGGCCAGCAATCCTGTGGCCAGCCTTTGAAACCGCGCGGCCTGTTCCGGCGACAAGGTGACGACGCCGCGACGCGCGACGAAATCCGGCCCTAACGCCTTGGCCACGGTCTCCAGATCTCTTTCGAGAAGTCCGATCCAGTCGATGGCGAAGACGATGGCGACGCTTTCTTCTTTTTGTGCGACGCGTTGCGCCTGAATCAAAGCCTCGACGGCATGAAGACGGGCCGGAAGATGATGGAACCCGAACTGGTTGAAGCTGCCCTTGAAGGTGTGAATCACACGGTAGAGCCGGGCCGGATCGCCCTCTCTCCAGACTGCGGCGCCACATTGGGCAAAGTTGCGAAATTCGTCGATGACGGCGAAGAAATCGGCGGCATCGGTGACCGCGGCGACGATCATCTCCAGCCGCTGGCGTTCCCGCATCATCTGCGCGGCCAGTGTCCGCTGTTCCGTAACGTCGGACAGGACCACCATGATGCCGGCTTCGATGGGGATATATTCGGCTTCCATGATATTGTCGCCCATGCGGATCTCGGAGGGGATCAGCGACAGAAACAAAGCCTTGCGATCCGGATCGCTCTCAGCCATGGCATCCGCGGTGCAAGAGCGCATCAGTTCGCGCGCGGCGACATCATCTGGAAACAGCAAGTCATCGGCGGCGCGGCCGGCCGGCGCCACCCCGAACATGGAAATGCAGAACCGGCTGAAACTATCGTCGACCACCAGGTTGGGACCAAAGGACAGGAATCCCTGACCGGAATTGTCGAGCAGCATGCCCACTTGCCGGCTCTTTTCCTG
Organism: Telmatospirillum sp.; assembly: GCA_035604255.1. Taxonomy (GTDB): domain Bacteria; phylum Pseudomonadota; class Alphaproteobacteria; order Rhodospirillales; family Magnetospirillaceae; genus Telmatospirillum. Next base: position 1,009 of record DATNIV010000064.1, read on the forward strand.
AGCCGCGCGCGAGAGTTGTTTTTGGTGCTTATCCGAAAGATAACCGAACAGCGTGACCAGAATGCTGACGGCGCCCGCCGCCACGGCAAAGGAATAGACCACGCGCCGCAAGGCCTCCGATGCTGCGTCGGCGCGCAGCTTGGCGGTGGTCGTCGTGTCGGCGATGATGCTCGAAAGTTGCCGGGAAAGCAGCTCCGCGTGGTCGTTGTAGGGTTGCATGAAGGCGATCGAGGCCTTGAAGTCGATCTCCAAGGTGGATGCGATCCAATCGACGGCGACTTTGTAGTCCTTGAGGTCGCCGATGAAGCGATCCAGAGTTTCGCGTTGCAACAAGGCGGCTTCCGACGCCCGATAGTCCTGAAGATCGACAATAATGGCGTCCACCCTTCTCGCCACATCACGGACGTCGGATGCGAGATCTCCTTCGGCACTTTCGGCCGCCGCCTGTGTGATCAGACGGTAAACGTCGGTGCTGACGCTCTGCAAACGCGAGTTTATCTGCGCCAGCCGCGCCGAGCTCTCCAAATCCGTCTCCACCACGCCCTTCATCGCGTTCTGCTGCGTGAGTAGAGCAATCCCGCCGACGTGAAACATCGCCAGAAAAAGCGCGACCACCGCCACTGGCAGCCAAGCCGCCCGCAAGCGAAACGAGCTGCGCCGCGTCCACTGCCAACATGCGTCTAGCGCTTCCAGCGTTTTGAACGTCTCGGCCAAAGTCCGTCCTCCCGCACCATCACGTGAAAAGCAGCCCAAGATATCTCTTTCCCGGAGACAGTATTGCTGATTTTGTCGTCTGGCGCCCCGGAACCAGAGTTACCATTGCCCCCTCACTTTGCCCAAACCCGAAAACAGAATGCACTATCAAATGTGGATTAAAATACAATAAGATGTAAAATCTAGATCGCTTCAAAAAGAATGTTGTTTTTTGCGACCTCTCTCGAAGCCACCCCTCTTGACAATTGAGGCTGACACCATAGTGTATGCGAGGATTACGTGGACTGCGCAATGCTCCGCTTCATTTTCTTTTGTGTGGTATCTTTAGGGGCCGTTTTTGTCTCGGCGACGACAAAGGCGACCACGCTTAAGGAATTGCAGCTCGGGATCAGAACCACCGGCTATATGTTCGATCCGCCGCATGGCAAGACCGAGATCGCCATCCTTTACAATCCTCAACAGCCCGACTCGGACGTTGACGCCCGGAATGTGCAAAGCTGGCTGTGGTCGGAGCAGGCTATGCCGAACGTCGAGCTCGTGCCGGTTCTGGTCGACGTCAACACGCTCGACAGTGCACGATCATTCCGCATCGGGATCGTGACGTCCGGCTTGGCCCCACAGTTTGATCGTATCTTCAGCTATTCCCAAAAGCACGCGACCCTGACCATTACAGCCGACCTTGACTGCGTTCGTGCCGGAAAATGCGCAGTCGGCGTCACCACATCGCCACGAATGGGGGTTTTCATCAACCACACGGTGACCAACGCTTGCGCAATCGATTTTCTGGCCGGGTTCCGAATGATGGTAAAGGAGCTCTGACATGCGGCGGCATCCTCTCCCCCTGGTCGCCTGCACAGCTTTTTCGATGGCCATCGGAAACGCGCATGCTCAGAACCTCGATTATCGGGAAATGGAGACTATTTTCGGCGAGCCGGTCACCACGTCCGTGACGGGATCGCCCCAACGCGTGTCGGACGTCCCAGCGGCGATGACCATCATCACGGCCGAACAGATTTCCCGTGCGGCCGCGGTCGATATTCCCGGCATCTTGCGCGAATACACCGATCTCGACGTCCTGCAATTTGCCCGCGGCGACAGTGAAGTCTCGGTTCGCGGCTATGACAAAGCCGTCAGTTCCCGGCTGCTCGTGCTGATCAATGACCGTCAGGTCTATCTGGACAACCGGGGATTCACCGACTGGCAATCATTGCCGGTTCAACTTTCGGAGATCAGGCAGATCGAAGTGGTGAAAGGCCCGAACAGCGCTTTGTTCGGGTTCAATGCGTCGGGCGGCGTCGTCAACATTGTGACCGCCAACCCGATGTATGACAGCGTCAACACCATGACCGTGCGGGCCGGCAGCAACGGCTATAAGGAAACATCGGTTGTTGGAACCGCCCCGATCGGAACAATGGGTGGCTTGCGTCTCTCCGCCGGCGGTTTTGACGCCAGCAACTTCCCAACCAACAGCTTGTGGGAGGGACCGGGTAGCGTCACCTCCATCAGGAATTGGG
>DATNIV010000065.1:0-2729 GCA_035604255.1 Telmatospirillum sp.
CGACACGACGCAACAGAACGCGGCGCAAGGTCTCCGCCGACGCGGAAAACCGTTCCAAATAGAAAAGAGCGGCGTTTTCGAGAGAGCTTTTCGATATCCGCTTCGGTGGTCGGGGCTTGCTCATCGGCTCAGCATAGCGCAGATTTCCGGTCACCATGACAATGATCGATCCTCCCTCCCCCCGTTTCCACGCCACGAATCCGCCAGCGATCGGGCCGCGCCACCTCGGCGCCATCAATTGGCTGGGCCTGTGGACCCTGACCTCCAAAGAAGTGCGGCGCTTCGTCAAAGTCTATTTCCAGACCATTGTCGCGCCGGTGGTCACCACCTTGATGTTCCTGGCGATCTTCGCGCTGGCCATCGGCAAGGCCTCCGTCGACGTCGGCGGCGTTCCCTTCGCCCAATTTCTCGCCCCCGGCCTGATCATGATGGCGATGACCCAGAACGCCTTCGCCAATACCTCGTCTTCGCTGATCATCGCCAAGGTCCAGGGCAATATCGTCGACGTCCTGATGCCGCCGTTGTCCCCGCTCGAACTGACATTGGCCTTTGCGCTCGGCGGCATCATTCGCGGTCTCGTCGTCGGGTTGGCCGTCGCATTGGCCATGGCCTGCTTCGTCCATCTGCCGCTCACCCACCCTCTCAGCATCCTCTATCACGCCATCATGGCGTCGCTGATGCTCTCGCTGCTGGGCATGATCGGCGGCATCTGGGCCGACAAATTCGATCATATGGCGGCAGTGACCAATTTTATCGTGACGCCGCTCTCCTTTCTGTCCGGCACCTTTTATTCCATCGACAGACTTCCCGAAGGGTTCCACCTCTTCGCCCTGGCCAACCCCTTTTTCTATATGATCGACGGCTTCCGCTATGGCTTCATCGATCATGCGGACGGCGCCCTCGGCCTCGGCGTCACGGTGGTCGCCGCCGCCAATCTCTTCTTAGGAATAATCGCCTATCAGATGTTCAAAACCGGATACAAGCTCAAGGCTTAAAGAGCCCACGAAACGCCGGACGCGCGGAAAGGCGCCAACCCTTTCCCGCTCGACATCAATACTTTATCAATAGCTTCGTTGACATTTGTTGCGAAGGCGTCGATATTCTGCCGCTTTCCGTGAGCGCGGCCCCCTTTTTTGGCGCCCACTTTGCGTTCGGGAGAGTGCTGTGATTTCTGCCGTTATGCCGTCCTATTCGCGCACCGACATCGTCTTCGACAGAGGCGAGGGACTGTATCTAGTCGCGACCGATGGCCGACGATATCTGGATTTCGGATCCGGCATCGCCGTCAATTCGCTTGGCCACGCCCATCCTCATCTGGTCGCCGCACTGAAGGCGCAGGCCGAGAAATTGTGGCACTGCTCCAATCTCTACCGAGTCGCCGGGCAGGAAAAAGTGGCCAGCCGGCTGATCGCGCACAGCTTCGCCGACACCGTTTTTTTCTGCAATTCCGGCGCCGAAGCGATGGAAGGCGTGATCAAACTGGTCCGTAAATACCAGTATGAAACGGGCCATCCCGAGCGCTACCGCCTGGTCGTGGCCAAGGGCGCCTTTCACGGACGGACCTTGGGCACGCTGGCCGCCGGCGGGCAGGAAAAGCATTTGAAGGGCTTCGGCCCCGTTGTCGATGGATTCGACCGGGTCCCCTATAACGACATCGCCCAGTTGCGCGCCGCCATCGGCCCTCAAACCGCCGGGATCTTGATCGAGCCGATTCAGGGCGAGGGCGGCATCATGCCGGCCAAACTCGATTATCTGCGGGCCTTGCGCGCCATCGCCGACGAATTCGGCATCTTGCTGGCGATGGATGAAGTGCAGACCGGCAACGGCCGCACAGGCAAGCTCTATGCCCATGAATGGGCCGGTATCGCGCCGGACGTTATGGGAACAGCCAAGGGTCTCGGCGGCGGCTTCCCGGTCGGGGCCATCCTGGCCACCGAAAAGGCCGCGGTCGGCATGACCGCGGGAACCCACGGCAGCACCTTCGGCGGAAATCCTTTGGCCATGGCGGCGGCCGACGCGGTCCTCGACATTCTGCTCGCCGACGGCTTCCTCGACCATGTCCAACAAATGGGCGCTTTGTTATGGGAAACGCTGGGCCAACTGGTCAAAGCGCATCCGCAGGTGTTGGTAGATCAGCGCGGCGCCGGTCTGCTTCAGGGCCTCAAATGTAAAGTGCCAAACACCGCGCTCTCCAATGCGCTGATGACCAATGGCCTGTTGGCCGTCGGTGCCGGCGACAATGTGGTGCGCTTGGTCCCTCCGTTGATCGTTGAACCGGCGCATATCGCCGAGGCCGCCGCCATCATCGACAAAAGCTGCAAAGAATTGGCGTCTTGAATGAGTGCGCTCAAGCATTTCCTCGATCTTGATCGATTCGACACGGCAACGCTCCGGCGCATCCTGACGCTGGGCAAAGCCTTCAAAAACGGCACCTCGGAATATGGGGCCCGACCGCTAGAGCATCGTATCCTGGCGATGATCTTCGAAAAGCCGTCGACCCGGACGCGCGTTTCCTTTGACGCCGGCATGCGCCAGTTGGGCGGTGAAACCATCTTGCTCAGTCACAATGACACACAGTTGGGTCGGGGCGAGACCATCGCCGACACGGCCCGCGTGCTGTCGCGCTATGTCGACGCGATCATGATCCGCACCGATGCCCCCGCCAAACTGACCGAGCTCGCCGCCTATGCCACGGTGCCGGTGATCAACGGGCTGACTGACGACACCCA
>DATNIV010000066.1:0-2725 GCA_035604255.1 Telmatospirillum sp.
ATCGGCGGCCAGGCGGCAGGCGATGTCGACATAGGCCTCGACATCCTTCGCCACCCAGTCACCGAGACCGACGGTGGCCAGGATGCTCTCGCTCATCCGTCCGCTCCACCGTTCTCCCCGTCGCGTCACCAGAGGGACGCCCATCCACAGTGTTTCGGCCGTCGTCGTTCCGCCACCGAACGGGAATGGGTCGAGCGCGATATCGACCCGGCTGTAGGCCGCCAGCGCGTCGGCCAATGGCGACGCGCCCTCCAGGATCAGGCGGTCGGCATCGATGCCGTTGTCCGCGAATTGTCTCAGCACCAAGGATCGACAATCGGCATCGCCGAGGCTTTTGGTCTTTAGAAACAGCCGGGAGCCCGTCACCTTTCGTAAGATCGTCGCCCAGGTGGCCACCGTTTCGGCGCTGATCTTGGTCCAGTTGTTGAAACTGCCGAAGGTGACGAAGCCATTGCTAAGGGCCGGAAAGGGTTCAACCGGAATGTCGAGCGGGTGGGGCGAATAGCAAAGGTAACAATCCGGCAGGCGGTAGACGGTTTCAGTAAAGGCATCGTCCTCGCCCGGGGGCACGACGAAGCGGTCGGCCAGGACGTAGTCGATGGCCGATAAGCCGGTGGTGCCGAAATATCCCAACCAGGTGACTTGCACCGGCGCCGGTTTGAGTGCGAACAGAGGCAGCCGGTTGCCATCGGTGTGCCCGGAAAGATCGACGAGGATGTCGATCGCGTCGCCGCGAATCATGGCGGCGGCCTCGGCATCGGGCATGCCCACAATGCTTCGCCAATGCTCGGCCGCACCCCGCAATCGCGCCGTCATCGCGTCGGCCGAGGGGAAATTGCTGTAGCAGAATCGTTCGACCTGGCCGGGATCGTGGGACTCGAGGACGCGGGCGAGGAAATATCCGACCGGATGGGCGCGGAAATCAGCCGAGACATAGCCGATGCGAAGCCGCCGCTGGGGGTCAACCGCGCCGCGCACAGCCGGCAAGCGGTGTGTGCGCTCGACCTTTTGGGCGAATGTCCGGGCCCGGGCGAGACAGTCGCTGTTGGAAAATCGCGCCGAATAATGGTGCAGCATCAGAAAATTGCTGTGCGCCTTGGGATAATCGGCTTTTAGGAAAAGCGCCGTCTCATAGGCGGCCAGAGCATCCTCCAGCAGACCCTGATCCCGCAGCGTGTTGCCCAGATTGTTGTACGCTTCGGCGAAATTCGGCCGAAGGTCGATGGCCTTGCGGTAGGCCGCGGCGGCTTCGCCAAGCCGGCCTTGCGTGTTGAGGGCAATGCCCAGATTGTTCTGCGCCTCCGGGAAGTCCGGCTTGAGATCGATGGCCTTGCGGTAGGCGGCCATCGCCTCGTCCTGTCGTCCCAGTTCCTTCAGCACGAGGCCGATGCTGTTATGGGTTTCGGGATGACGCGGATTGAGCGTCAAGGCCTTGGAAAAGCAGGCGATCGCCTCGGCAAACCGTCCTTGCGCCTGTAAGGCATTGCCCAGGTTGGAATGATATTCGCCCTGCCGGCCATCGAGGGCGATCGCGTCGCTGATCGCTTGGATCGCCAGATCGAACCGCCCGGTCTGGCCGGCGACGACGCCCAGCAGATGCAGGCTGTCGGCATGACGCGGATCCTGGGCGAGAATCTGCCGGTAGCCTTGTTCGGCTTCGCGCAAATGCCCGGCCTGATGATGCTGAAAGGCGGTGGCGAACATCTCTCGAACGAGGGGCTGGGCCCCGCGCGCGCGGGGGTGAGTCTGCTTCTGCTCCGCGCGGCGTTGTTTGCGGTTCATCCTTCGATTTCCCAAGAGGAGTTGGGCGGTGGTGGGGGTGATTTAAAACAGTTCCAGCGATACCCCGGCTTCTTCGAAAAGCTTTCGGCTTTCCGCGAAATCGGCGCCCCAGCGCGATAGCATATCCTCGCTCGGGCTGAAACTGACGACTCGGGTCACACTCCGATAGGCCAGGATCTGGACCGTGCAGCGGATGCAAGGTGGATGGGTGATATAAAGTGCCACCGGCCGGAACTGCGCGTTGATCAGGGCATTGATCTCGCCATGGACGACGAGGCGGTATTTGGTGTCCCGGTCAGCCAAGCGTTCGGGGAGATCGGCGACTCCGGGCGGAAAGCCATTGTAGCCCAGCGACAGCAGATTGGGCGTCTCGCCGACGGCGACGGCGCCGACTTGCGTGCTCGGATCTTTCGACCAACCGGCGACATATTGAGCGAGACCGAGAAATTTCTGATCCCAGGCGGAGGGCGATGCGCTCATATGAACCCTGTTCCTAATGATTACGAGGCGGAAACGCAATGCGATTTGTCGGGCGGTTTCTGAGGCGTTTCTCTGACGGTCCGGTAAGGGTGCCCTATCCCGTCGCCTCAAGTCACCCGCGATCATCGGGATCTCGGTCACATTGTCAATCCAGGCCGACAGGCGATGGTGGAAAATCGGACGCAGAGACAGGGAAACGTGATTAAATAGTGTGCATTTACAAATTTGATTAAAAAACGATCACAACCGTCTTGTCATGCTGGCGTATGGGTCCCATCTTAAAAGCACAGCAGTTTGGTTGGTCTTCGAGCGTCAACGGGCAAGCGCACGCCAGCCACCGTCACGTTCGATGGGACAAGGAGGCTTAACACATGCAACGCCGCGACAGCAGGAATTTGAACCCGGCATCTTCTGGCCAGGAGACAGCATTCCGGCGCGCCTCGCACGCCGTTCCGACGGATCT
>DATNIV010000067.1:0-7799 GCA_035604255.1 Telmatospirillum sp.
ATCTCGGCGCGCCAAAGTCGGAATGTCCAATGGCCCGACCTGGATTATCTCTCGTCGCGACCATAGTGTGGTGAAATCGCGAGGCAGCAAGTGGCGATTGTTGGTCAGGCGATGATGCAGCTCGATCATCGGCCAGCCGTCCCGCGCATAGTGCAGATCCTTGAGCCACCGAGCATATGCGGCGCGCCTTTGAGGTGGCAAATCGCCGGCGGATCTCCGATAGCCGATGTCTCTGAGAACGGCATCCGCGTTCCACAGGGTTTCCGAATCGACCAGCAGGTCGATATCCCCAGCGCCACGCGAAATGAGGTCGCCATAAAGCTGACAAGACAAAGCCGCCCCTTTGAGCGCAAGGGACTGAATCCCGGCCTTGTCGAGGGCAGAGATCATCGTGCCGGTATGAGCGGCGATCCGCAGGGCCCGCCCGATGCCGATCCGTGACTTATGTCGGAGCGCGCTCATGGTCCGATCGGGAACGGTGACCGATCCGGCCTCCGTCAGCGTTTTGTAAATCAAGGGAATAATATGATGGCGGGAAGCGGCGCGTAAAATGACATCCCAATCTCGGCAACCGTCAATAGCTTGCTGTAGGGCTAGGCGTTCCGCGGGGGATTGGGGCCACCGCGCCAACAGGCACAAAAGTCGGAAGCCATCGGGATTGATCATTGCAGCAGAATATCCTTATTGCACCAACAATGCATTGTGACCGACCCGACATGCCATCGCCTATCCAACGTGCCAAGAACACGATCGCGTTTTGAACAATCGGGGCCGTATCCTTACCCCTAAACAATCCGGAATTGTGCGGTCCCCCGACAATCCAGTGCTTTACCGGGCGTGGGATTGCTCGCTATTGCCTCAGCATGCTATGAAACAGGTCTCCGATTCTCCGCCGGGGCGGTGATGCGTATTTTTCCGAGTATCGACATTTTGGGCCTCTCGGTCCACATGGCGTCGTTGGACGAGGCAATCCGTCTGGCCGAACAGTGGATCCGCTCAGGCGGGCGCCACTATGTCTGCCATGTCACCGTCCACAGCCTGATGATGAGCCGGGATGATCCAATGCTGCTTGCCGCTCTCTCTTCGGCCAGTCTCGCGGGGACCGACGGCATGCCGCTGGTCTGGATCGGGCGTCGCCGCGGTTTCGCCTGTGATCGCGTCTACGGTCCGGATTTCATGCAGGCACTGTGCCGTCGTAGCGCAGCCTGGCAAGACCAGGCCTGCCGCCACTTTCTCTATGGCGCGACGCCTCGAGTCCTTGAGTTATTGTCGGCGCGTTTGCGTGAAATTGCGCCAGGGATCGTCATCGCCGGCACGTTGGCGCCGCCCATGGGGGCGATTTCTGACGAGGACGAGGCCGCGCATTGCGCGCTCATTGACGCCAGTGGTGCCAATGTGGTGTGGGTCGGCTTGGGCGCGCCGAAACAGGAATTGTGGATGGCGCGCAACCGGTCCCGGCTTCGGGCGGAACTGTTGGTCGGCGTCGGCGCGGCATTTGATTTTCTGGCCGGCGTCAAGCCGCAGGCGCCGCAATGGATGCGCCGGATGGGGCTGGAATGGGCCTTCCGATTGATCTCCGAACCACGCCGGCTGGGACGCCGCTATCTGAGCACCAACAGCCGTTTCCTGGTTCTTCTGGCCCTGTCAGCCTTCAGCCGTCGGGTCCGCACTACTCCATGATTGCGCAACGCCGATGCCCAGCAATGCGGCATAGAGGCCGGCGATGGCTGGGATTTCGAGACTGAAATCGACCAGAACGTGGCTTCCCACCAAAACCGATGCTGCAAAGCCGAGCGCTGGGAAAACCTGGTTGCGACGGCGGGAACGAGCGCCCCTGGCACAACGCCAGACGAGCCAGCCGATCGCCACCAACTGGCTTAAGGCGGCCACGACGCCGAGTTCAAGGATAAGTTGTAGGTAGGTATTGTGGACGTTGTCCCAAACAGCGAGAAATGTCTCTGGACGAATCATCCCATATACGGCGGAAAAGGACCCCAGGCCGGTTCCTGTCCAGGGATGTTCGCCGATGGCCCCCAGAGTGACCCAATAAAGGGTGAGCCGGTCATCAAACACACTGCTTCCGTCGCCGGTTGTGTCAGACTGAATCGCATAGTACGACAAACCCATGACCGCGAGGCTTCCTATACCAAAAATTAGCCGCCCCCCTTCGAATCGCATCAAGGCTAAGGCTAATCCTATCGCGCCGAACAGGGTTGCTGCGCAACCAGCGCGCGATCCGCTGAAAAGCAAGGAGGTCAGAGTGATGAGCCCGCCAATAAGCAGGAGCCAGCTTGTTTTGTCGCCATCGACCAAAAGACGGCGCAAAACGCCACGAAACCCGAGCCCGGAAAACCGCCGGATGGCCAGTGCGGCCAGACAGAGAATCGTCAAACCCGCATCGGTCGCATAATTGTTGCGGTTGACGAAGGTGCCAGTCAGCATTCCCCGATAGGCCCATTTGTCCATCCCAAGAATGGTCTCGCTGCCGGAAATGAAGGCGATCAAACCGTAAGACGCATACAGCGATCCGGCGACGGCGACGGATCCAACCAGCCACCTGGCATGGCATGGGGAGCGCGCATATTGAAGCGCCAGGAAAAAGATTCCGGCGTAGCTTAACAAACGCAAAACACCATCCCGTCCGGCGGCGGGATTGAGGGAAATGCTTCCTTGGACCGGCCCCAGGACCAAGGAAGCATCTTGCCACAAGGGGTGCCATATGCCGCTCGGCAAACCGGACACCGTCTGTAAGCTCCCCCAAGCGACAGCCATCGAAAACAGGACCAGGGAGGGGGCGATCCGACGTGGCGCGACGCTCACGGCTTGCCGATCAAACCATCCGAGGATTGCCCAGGATATCAGCAGAGCTCCGGTTATAACCTCCACCAAGCGCCAACTCCACGGACGATTGGAGCCTAAAGGCAGTGGAAGCCAGCACAGCAACGCGACAAAACTCCAGAAATGAAAGTGGCGTGCCATGAATTTTCCTGTGGCCGTCTTTGGTAGATCCGTAAACGTTACTTGTTGGGAAGATAAGACGCGACTCCTTGGTTGAATGCCGCCAGTTTCGGCGGATCATTGAGCAAAATCTGGCGGATGATCTTTGTTCCATCGGCCTGAATGGCTGGTTCGACCAGCCCCCAGACCTGACGGGCCGCTTGCTTGCGCACTGTCTCGGCCAGTACCGCGCGGTCAGTCTCATCGAGCCGGCTCCATTGCAAGAGACCCACGCGCAGGCGCATGGCTTCGATGTCGGGGGCAAAGGGCTCTGCTTCGACGGACAGGCGCCAGGCATGCGTCGATAGCGGAGAGATGCCGTGAACGCGTGCTTCGACTTGCGAGAGCCACAGCCAGCCAAATGAGTTGCCGGGGGCGGCGGTCAGGCTTTCCCTCTCCATGGCCAGGGCCGATTCGGTTTCCCGAAGGCCCTGGTTCGACCATATGCCATGCATTTCGGCGATTTTCAATCGGGCGATGGCCGCCCGTTGCCAATGATCCGCTGACGCTGCCAGGGCTGCGGCGCGCTCGGACGTTTCAGCCATCTCCCGTGCCTCGGTCAAGCTTAACGGTTGTCCGCCCTGCAACGATTCTGCGAGCGCGCGGGCGGGCAAGGCCTGCAGTTCCGCAAGCAGAGGACGGGCTGCCGACACGACCAGAAACCCTCCCAACGCCAGGGCCAGGAGCAAGCCGGACATGGTCTGCAACTGCGCAGGACGTTCAGTCGGAGTAATAGCCTTTGTACTTTCCATAATAATAGCCGACGTCGCCATAGCCGTAGCGGGCGTGGCGGTTCAGATTGACTTGGGTAAGCAGCGTTCCGGCCACGTTGATCTTGACGTCGCGGAGCATGCGGAGCGTTGTCAGAACCACCTCTTTGGGCGTTTTTTCCCAACGGACGACAAACAGGACCTTGTCGGCCTTCTGCGCGATGATTTGCACATCCGAGACGGCCATGGTCGGTGGCGTGTCGATGATCACCAGATCGTATGAGTTGCGCAATTCATCCAGCAGATCGGTCATCCGTTGGGAGTTGAGCAGTTCCAGCGGCGGGCGTTCCAGGACGCGTGATGCCAGGATGTCCAGGCTGGTCAGCGGATCCCGATAAGTCGCTTCGGCCAGCGAGACGTGGCCGGACAGCGCTTCGTCGAAGAAATGCGCCGGTTGCACGCCAACGATTTTGGTGATGGTCGGGCGGCGCAGATCGCAATCGACCAAGGCCACGCGCGCCCCTAGACCAGCCACCGTGCGGGCCAGTGACAAAGAGGTGAAACTCTTTCCTTCGCCGGGGAGAGACGAGGTCACCACCACCAGATGAGGTGGGTTGTCCCGGTTGGCATGTTTCAAACTGACCCACAGGCTGCGAAACGATTCGGCGATGGCGGAGTGGGGGTGATCAACAACATAGGAATTGATATTCGCCCCTTTGTCCTTGCCGGTCGGCCGCAGTGTTTGAATCATCCCGATGGACGGTACGCCGGTGATCGCCTCCAATTGTTCCGGGCTGCGCAAGGATCGATCGAGATGTTCGCGCAAAAATACCATGATGGCGCCAAGAAGCAGTCCCGCGATTGTCGCTGCGGCCAGGAACATCGGACGATTGGGCGAACTTGGCGTCTCCGGGCGTTCGGCCCGCGAAATGACTCGCGCGTCGGCTTGCTTGATATCGGCTTCCTGTGTCGTCTCTTTCGAGCGATTGAGGAATGTTTCATAGAGCGCCCGATTGGACTGGGCTTCGCGTTCCAGATCGCGCAATTTGATTCCCAGCTGGTTCTGCGTCAGGACCGTGTCTTCCAGACTTTTGATCTGGTCGCGCAACGCCGTTTCCCGTGACCGGGCGATTGAAAGTTCTCCTCGTTCGCTCTGGGACAGGCGCCCGATTTCCATCTTGATCTTATCGTGCAGCTCCTTTTGGCCGGCCAGCGCCTTGATCATATTGGGGTGTTTTTCCCCATACCGGGTCGAGATGTCGGCAATTTCCCGGGACAGCTGTTCCTCTTGTTCCTTCAGTCTTTGGATAAGGGGCGAATCCAGAAATTCATCACCTCCGGCGACGCGCAGGGTTTCGAGGTGGGCAACCTTGGCTTCCACGGCGGCGCGATTGGCTTGCGCCGCAATAAGCAGCGTGTTCAGTTCGGTCAATTTCTGTTGCGCGCCCAGCAAGCCCTTGCTCTCGAACAATCCGTTGGTCGAGCGATAGGTTTCGACCGCTCGTTCCGATGCGGAAACCTGCTGGCGCAACCCCTCAAGCCGCCCGTTCAGCCAGTCGGAAATCTGTTTGGTGACCTCGAAGCGGGACTCGATTTGATCCATCACGAAGCCGTCGGCGAACGCGTTGGCGATTTGTGCCGCTTTCTTGGGATCGGGAGACCGGTAAGTGAGTTGGATGACCATGGACTGGGGAATGGGTTTGACGTCGAGCCGCGCCAGCAACTGGCTGACCACCTGGGCGCGTGTTCGCGCCGTCTTTTCTTCGTCCGTCAGGGCGGGGGGCTCTGCACCGCCGATAATCCGCATCACCGGCTGAAGCGCCGCGCCAAGATTGAACCGGGGTTTGGGGCGTAAACTCGCATTGAATTCCGGGTCGTCGTAAAGCCCCAGTTTTGTGGCGACCCGCTGAGCGAGGGCGCGGGAATGGATCACCTCCACCTCGCTCGTCACCTGGATCAAACCCGGTTGCATCTGCGTCATCATGTCGCGAAAATCGATAATCCGCATCTTACGGTTGTCGATCATGACGCCGGCCTGAGCACTGTAGAGGGGCGTTGCCAGGGAGACGGCGGTCCATGTCAGGGCCAGGACGGACGCTAAGCAAAGAAACAGAATATTCCGCCGTACCCACAGGACGCGAAGTTGGCGCCGTGGGTCCAGATTCAAGGTGGAGTTCACCAAGCCCGGCCGCAGGCGGGCCATTTTCCCATCGCCAATATCCAATGAAAAATCAGTCATCACTCATGCCAGTGGGAGAGAAGAGTTCAAGCACCATAGCAAAAGACTTCCTCGCGCGAAAAGGCTTTACGCCGGTAACTTTTCGATCTTATCTATTTTTATAGTTCAACCGTTACGAGGTTCGTCCGTGCTCAATTTTTTTCGCCGTCGCACAACGACAGCGAACCGATCCGCGCTCATACCGGATGGGGTGCGGATCTATGCCATTGGGGATGTTCATGGGCGGGCCGATCTTCTCGACGAAATGATGGGATTGATTGCCCGCCATGCCTCCCTGGCCTCCCCGGTTGCCTGTAATCGCGTCATTTTGTTGGGCGACGTGATCGACCGTGGGCCGGAGGCGTCCGCCGTCGTCGAGAGGCTGCTCCAAAGTGCCCTCGATGGGAAATTCACCGTTGAGGTGCTGATGGGAAATCACGAGCGCCTTATGCTCGATTTCCTGGAAAATCCCGAGGTGGGGCGTGGCTGGTTGCCGCTCGGCGGTTTGACGACGCTGGTCAGCTATGGCGTCAACCCCCCGTTGGGAACATTGTCCGCCGAGCGTCTAGGCGTGATGCAAGCGGCTTTGATCGAACGACTGCCGGCGGCCCATCGCCGTTATCTGGACAGTTTGCCGACGTCGTTGGTGATCGGAGATTATCTTTTCGTTCATGCCGGCGTTCGTCCGAACGTTCCCCTGGAGCGCCAGCGGGAGGAAGATCTGTTGTGGATTCGCGAGCCGTTCCTGTCGTCTCCGAACCCCTGCGAGCGGGTCGTCGTGCACGGACACAATATTACGTCCGAACCGGAGATTCTGGCCGGTCGTATCGGCATCGACACGGGGGCCTATCGGAGTGGCGTACTGAGTTGCGTCGTCCTGCACGGTGCCGCGCGCAGCCTGCTGCAAACGGTGTCCGATGCTCAGAAAAAGCGTTCGCCGACTTCGATGATATCGCCGGGCATGACCGGACTGTTGGGGGCGACATGCAACTCCGTGGCGCCATTCGGGGCCTCTCGGCGAATTTTCACATCTCCCTTGTCCGCCCGATAAGTATAGCCGCCGCCCATGGCGACGGCGGTCAGGACCGTCATCCCGTTCACGTAGGCGTAACGTCCGGGAGCATTGACCTCTCCCAAGATGAAGAATGGGCGGTAATTGAGAACGTCTATGGATACCCGTGGGTGGTTGAGAAAGCCATCCTTCAGCCGTTCCACCAGCTTGCTTTCCACCTCGGCGACGGTCAAACCTCCAACCGGCAGTTGTCCCACCAGAGGAAAGGAAAGATTGCCTCGACCGTCGACGGAGAATTCGCCGGAAAGGTCGGATTCGCCGAAGACGGTTATGCGCAGTTTGTCGTCGGCGCCGACTCGATAGGAAAAATCATCGGCGTGCGCCAACCCGCCCAACGAGATGAGAAGGGCGAACATGACTGCCAGCAACCACTTCATCGACAAACCCCCGGACGCGAAACCTGTCGCCGTTAATACTGCACCCCGAGCGACAGAAGAAGCCTGTTCTCATGGTAGGGTTCGGATACGTTCGTCGAGAAACGCTGGTAATAATGATAGACGACTCCCGTATAGGCGAATTTGTTGAGTTTATAGGCCACCCTGGTGCCGCCGTCGTAGACATGCTGATGTACGCCGTCTCCTTGATAGACGTTCTGTGCGAATCCGCCATCCATGCTCACGATGATATTGCGGCGCAATTCATGATCGGCGGACAGATGAACCTGGGTCGACAGATAGCTTGACGCGGCGATGTCGACCGTATCTTCGACCGTGCGCTGGGCGAGCAGCTTGAGGGTGGTCAATGCCGTCGGGCTCCATGTCAGGGTGGAGCCAAATGACAGTCCCGAGACCGGGCGATAGGT
>DATNIV010000068.1:0-7150 GCA_035604255.1 Telmatospirillum sp.
TTCGTCGAGGGACTCCCCAACTGACGAAAAATCGGTATGCTGTCTCAGTTTCGAGACAGCGCCGGAGGCGGCCAGCAATGGCGATATGCTTTGATGACATTGGGAAGCGGTTACGCGCTTATCGCCTTGGTCAAGGCCTGACGGCGGAGGAAATTGCCGAAAGGCTGGGGATTTCGCGCGCAGCAGTCTACCGCATTGAAAGCGGCGCGGTCGTCAAGATCGAGACGTTGGAACGCCTTGCTTCGGTGCTGGAAACCACGACAGCCTCTCTTCTTGGCGTCGGCGTCGAATATTATTCCTCGTCCCTCAGCTATTTCGAGCGAATGCGGCAGGTCGAGGCACAGTCGGATCAGGTTATCGCCTGTTTTACGCCGCTGTCCTATCTTCTCACCTCGGATGAATATCCAATCTATTTGAAGAAAACGTTGGTTGAGGCGCTGCCCGGCTATGTCGTCGATCGCGAAAAGGTCGCGGTGGAGATCGACGCTGTCATCTCGATTCTCGATGAGCGGAAGAAAGCCCGAAAGCGGAGGGGCTTGAGCATTGTCAATCTCGTCAATGGTCCCGAAATCGAGCGATTGCTGAAGCTCGGCATCATCGGCCGGTTCAATCTTCCCGCCGATGAATTGGCAAAGCGCCGTTTTGCCGCCCGCGCAGAGGTCGAACATCTGATCCGCCTCATCGAAAGCGAACCGATGGGCGTGCAGATCGGCGTGATCGAGGAGACATTGCCGCATATTACGTTTCAGCTTTTCCGGTCATCCGAACGGACCTTGTTGGGACTTAGCCCTTTTCGCCTTGGCGGTGAATTGCCGAATATCCGGATCGGCGTGGCGACCTTCACCGCCGACGAACAACCGGTGCGTCTGTATGAGAATCTCGCCAACGATCTTTGGTGTCGTGCCCAGAAGGGAGCTGCGGCGGTGGCGCTCTTACGCGCCGTGCTCGACCGATCCGGCATCGAGCCTGCCGGAATGCGCCATTCGTCCTGAGGCGTAGGATTGCTGGCTGTATGACTCTCATGTCGTCATGGCCGGACTCGGGTCCGGCCATCCACGTCTCAGGGTGATCCGACGCCGTGGATCACCGGGTCAAGCCCGGTGATGACGAGAAAAGAAAACGTCCAAAGCGAAACGCTTTAGAACATGTTTTGATCAAGCCGACTTTTCTTGGCCGAAATCGGCGATGCCGCCATGGTCCGCCGACCATTTGGCCGGTTCGTTGAGGAAGCTCTCGACTTCGGCGAGGACGGACGGTTCGAAATGCCCGCTTTCCTTGGCAACCTTCAACACGTCCCACCATGTGGTCAGATAATGGAGCTTGACGCCGAGTTCATCCATCAATTCGCGGCTCTTGGGGAAGATGTCATAATAGAAGAGCACGAAACAGTGGGTGACGTCGGCTCCCGCTTTGCGCAAAGCCTCGCAGAAATTGACCTTGCTCCGTCCGTCGGTGGCGAGATCCTCGACGAGCAGCGTGCGCGCTCCGACGACGACCTCGCCCTCGATCTGGGCATTCCGTCCGAAACCTTTGGCCTTCTTGCGGACATATTGCATCGGCAGCATCAGGCGGTCGGAAATCCAAGCGGCAAAAGGAATGCCGGCTGTTTCGCCACCGGCGACATTGTCGATCGATTCATAGCCGATATCGCGGACCACGGTGGCTGCCGCAAAGTCCATCAGGGCAGACCGAAGACGTGGGTAGGAAATTATTTTGCGGCAATCAATATAAACGGGGCTTGCCCAACCAGATGTAAAGAAAAATGGCTTATCTTTGTAGAAGTGAACGGCTTTAATCTCGAGGAGCATCTTGGCAACTTCGAGGGCTATCTTTTCCTTATCGACAGGCGGAAAAAAGACTGTCATGGCGGGGAATCTCCAGGTTGAGCGCGAGCGACCGCTATCATCAGCGTGGCTGTGACGGATGCTTGTTCGAAATCGGTAAACGGCCTCTTCTAGACGATGAAATGGCCGAGGTCAACCGTTCACGGGCGACGCCTTGGCGCTCTTGGCGCCTTGGCGGTTCATCGGACAAGGGGGGTGCCTTATCGGATCAAGGCGGACAGGTTAAAGACGCGGCGACAGGCTTGCGCGGCCGCCGTGCCAGGTGGACCAGGCAACCGGATCGGCGAGAAAGCGCTCGATTTCCGCACGATCCTTCGCCGCCAGTTGGCCGTCGAAATCGGCGCGCAGCACGTCGGCCCATGTCGCCAGGGCGTGAAGCGTCAATCCCGCCTCTTGCAGGCGATCTTCGGCACCGGGAAAGACGCCGTGATAGAAAATCGTCAAAATATGTTCGACGGTCGCGCCCGCGGCACGAAGGCCCCGGGCAAAGGCGAGTTTGCTGCCGCCATCGGTGGTCAGGTCGTCCATCAGCAGAACCTTGAGGCCATCGACGGGGCCGCCTTCGACCTGCGCGTTGCGCCCGATACCGAGCGGTCCCTTGCGCACATAGCGCAGTTTGAGGTTCAAGCGGTCGGCGAGCCAGGCGGCGAAGGGGATGCCGGCGGTTTCGGCGCCGGCGATGGCGTCGAACGAACCCGGCGGAAACGTCGCGGTCGCATATTGGGCGGCAAGATCAGTCACGGCATGCCGTAGCACGGGGTCCCCAAGCAGAACCCGACAGTCGACATAGACCGGGCTCGCCCATCCGGCGGCCAGGATAAAGGGCTGTTCGCAGCTGACGTGGATCGCGCCCGCCTCGAAGAGCAGCCGCGAGATAGCGTCGCCGATTTCCGTTGACGTCATAATCTTACTCCGGCGATCGACCAGGGAAGGGATTCACGGCCCCGGAAGATCACAATCTCCTCATCGCCGACCCTAATCGCCGCCTCAGTTTGGCTCGGTCGTCGTTCCAGCATGATTGTGCCGTCGTTCGGGGCCAAGCCATAGAAGCGCGCGCCATTGAGCGAGGCGAAGGCTTCGAAGCGGTCGAGGGCGCCCTCTTCATCGAAGACCTGCACATAGCTTTGCAAGGCGGTCGCCCCGACGAAGACGCCGGCACAGCCGCAAGACGTCTCCTTGGCGCCCCGCTTGTGCGGTGCCGAATCGGTGCCGATGAAGAAGCAATTTTCACCCGAGGTGGCCGCCTTGCGGAGCGCCAGCCGGTGGTGCTCGCGTTTGGCCACCGGCAGGCAATAAAGATGGGGGCGGAGGCCCCCTTGGAAGATCGAGGTGCGGTTGATCATCAGATGATGCGGCGTGATCGTCGCGGCGACACGCGGCGCGTGGGCGCGGACGATATCGGCGGTTTCCGCCGTGGTGATATGTTCGATGACGATCTTCAGTCCCTGGTGCCGTGTCAGGAGGGGAGTCAAGCTTTGTTCCATGAACACCGCTTCGCGGTCGAATACGTCGACCGAGGGATCGGTCGCCTCGCCGTGAATCAGCAGCGGCATGCCGAGCCGTTCCATGCGTTCCAGAACGGGGGCGATGGCGGAGAGATCGGTGACGCCGTGGTGGGCGTTGGTGGTGGCGCCCGCCGGATAGAGTTTGGCGGCGATCCAGATGTCTTCGCTGTAGCCTTTCTCGATGTCGTCCGGTGAGGTCGCGTCGGTGAGATAGCAGGTCATCAGCGGCTGAAAATCGGATCCGGCTGGGCGTGCGGCCAGAATCCTATCCCGATAGGCCGCCGCCGCCGCAGGCGTCGTCACCGGGGGGGCGAGATTCGGCATGATCACGGCGCGGGCGAACTGGGCCGCCGTGCAGGGCAGAACCGCTTGCAGGATCGCTCCATCGCGCAAATGGAGATGCCAGTCGTCCGGTCGCCTTATGGTGATGCTGTCCGTCTGTTTGCTGGAGCTATTCGGTGACGGGACCGCGCTCATTGTTCTGCCTCCTTGATGGCCGCCCGCATGACCGCGACGCCGGCCAGAAAGTCGTCGATGTCCATCGCTTCTTTCGGATTGTGCGAGCCTTGTCCATTGCGCACGAAGATCATCGCGCTGGGAATGCCGATATTGGCGAAGACGGCGGCATCATGTCCAGCCCCGCTGGGAATATCTTCGTCGGGCAATCCCAGTCCCTGGGCTGCCGACTTCAATCGCTGGATCCATCCCGGATCCATGGTGGCGGGGGCGGACTCGATTCTGCGGTCGAGCTTGAATTCCACCCCGCGTTCATCGCCGATCAGGCCGCATTCGGTCAAGAACAGATCGTAAAAGGCCTCTAGCGTCTCCTTGCTTTGGCTGCGTACTTCGAAACTGAAGCGAACGAGTCCCGGGATGCGCGCGATGGCATGTTCCTGCGGGTCGGTGCCGAACACGCCCGAGGTGACGACGACGTCGCGGCCGCGCTCCAGCATGGTGCGCCAATGACGGTCGAGATGGGTGATGAGTTCAGCTGTGGCGAAAACGGCATCGCGGCGCAACCACCGTGGCACGGCGCCCGAATGGCCCGCCTCGCCGACGCATTCGACGACGCGGTGGCGCAGATTGCCACGGATGCCGGTGACAATGCCGATCGGCAACGCGCGCGCGACGAGCACCGGTCCTTGTTCGATATGCAATTCGATCCAACCGCCGACGCGTTTGGCGTCGAGAAGCGGTTCGCCTTTCGCCACGCGATCGACGTCAACGCCGACGTTTCGCATGCAGTCGACCAGGCTGTCGCCGGTTCTGGCGTCCTTGGCGGCGAGGTCCGCCGAGGTCAGGCGTCCGAAAAGGGCGTTCGATCCCATGTAGGCGGTACCGAAGCGGGCGCTTTCCTCGCCGCGCAGCGCGTAAAGCTTCTGGGTTCTGCGGGGGGTGAACCCATCCTCCTTGAACCCGGCGAGAATGGAGAGGCCCGCGATCACGCCGGCAGCGCCGTCGAAATTGCCGCCTTGCCGAACCGAATCGAGATGCGATCCACAGGCCAGGAACGGCAAGTCGGGCTCCCGCCCCTCCAGCGTGACGATCAGATTGGCCCCGGCGTCGCGTTCGGTCTGCAATCCGAGCGCGCGCGCCTTGGCCTCGACGATATCGAGTGCCAAGGACTCGCCTTCGCCATAGCTGGCGCGGGTGATGCCAATGCCATCGCCGGTTTTGTCACGCAGGGCCGCGAAGAGGTCCTCGGCCAACGTGCGATCGCGTGCGCTATCGGTTGAAATAGCCCGCTCCTGTCCTGTTTTGAGAGTCATGACGCCGGACTCAGCCAGGCGACATCGGGTTCGTCGGCCTCTTCGACGACGACCGCGCCGATGAGATCGGTGATGCGTGGAATTTCCCGACGGATGCAGAAGGTCTCGAGGCCGTCGATGATGGTGGTCATGGCCGCCGGCTGAAGAAAGGTCGCCGTTCCGACCTGCACCGCGCTGGCGCCGGCGAGCAGATATTCGATGGCGTCCTCGGCGGTGGAAATACCGCCGCAGCCGATGATGGGGATGCTGACCGCCTTGGCGCATTGGAAGACGTGACGGAGGATAATCGGCTTGACGGCGGGGCCCGACAAACCGCCCATGATATTGCCAAGACAGGGTTTGAAGGTCTTCAAGTCGATCGCCATCGACAGGATGGTGTTGGCGATGACCACGGCGTCCGCGCCGGCCGCCTCCGCCGCGCGGGCGACGTCTGGCATGTCGCCGGTATTCGGCGTGAGCTTCATCCATAGCGGCAGATTGGTTGCGGCGCGGAGTTGCCGGGTGACGTTTTCCGTGGACTCGGCCCGCATGGCGAAGGCTTTGCCGTCTTCTTCGATATTCGGGCAGGAAATGTTCGCTTCGATCGCCGCGATGCCGGGGATCGTCAATTCGGCGGCCAGGCTGGCGAATCCCTCGGCTGTCGGCGCCGAGATGCTGACGACGAGCGGCGTGTCGTAAGGCGCGTAATGCGGCATCGTTCTTTCGATGAAGTCGGGGACGCCCTTGGAGGGGATGCCGATGGCGTTGATCATGCCGCCAGGTTGTTCGACGACGCGGGGCAGCGGGTTGCCGTTGCGGAGTTCGCGGGTGATGGTTTTGGTGACGATGGCGCCAAGCCGATTGAAATCGATCACCTGTGCCAGGTCTTCGGCGAAGGTGCCGGAGGCTGGCATCACCGGGTTGCGAAGATGAAGGTCTCCGATGCGGACGGACAGCGTGACGGCGGTGCTCACGGCAACGCCTCCATGAGATTGAACACCGGACCGTCGCAACAGACGCGGCGGTTGACGATCTCGCCGTCCACGCGGAAATCGCGGACGCAACAATGGCAAAGGCCGATCCCGCAAGCCATCTGCTGTTCCATGGCGACCTGTCCGGGAAGGCCGAATTCATGGGCCAATCTCTGCTGCACGCGCATCAGACGGCTCGATCCACAGGTGAAGAAGGCGTCGCAACGTCCATCGGCGATCAGTTGGCGCAGGATGCGTTCGACATTCGCCGGACCGCTGCTCGCTTGGGAGTCGGTGACGGCGATCACCTCGGCGCCATGATGTGCGAAGGTCTCTTGAGAGACCAGCAACTCGGGACGGCGAGCGCTTAAGATCGCGGTGACCGCGGTGCCGACGCGATGTGCGGCCTGGGCAAGCGGGGCGAGAGTCGCGAGCCCCGCGCCACGGCCGACAACCACGATATGGCGCCACCGCGGATCGAGGACGAAGCCCTGTCCGAGCGGCCCCATGATGTCAAGCCGATCCCCGGATTTCAGCGTGTCGAGTCCGCGTGTGCCGGCACCGGTCACCTTATAGAGAAACGCGACCTGCCGTGTCTCGGGGTCGGCGCCATAAAGGCTCATCGGGCGGCGGAGGAACGGCTGCTCACCCGTCGGCGGATGTGGGCAGAGAAGCTGGAAGAACTGCCCGGGCTTGGCCCGGGCCGCTTCTTCGCCACAACTCACGACGAGGTGGCGGTATTCGTCGTTCATTGCCTCGTTGGTGATGACGAGGGCGAGTTCGGCGACCACACTGGCCTTCCAGGGCGCGTGGGCATGGTCTCCCTTTGCCGGAGGGGCCGCCGTCTCTTTATGGTTACGACCGACCTGGGTCGACATGAGGTCATGCCTCGTGGTTATGCGAGTTCCGTTCCCCGACGCTCGGGGATGAGGAACCACATGGCGATGAGATCGAGAACATAGAGCGTCGCCAACAGGGCGATCGCAACCTCGAAGCTGTAGCTCGCGGCGATGGCGCCGACGACCACGGGGCCAAATCCACCGACCGCGCGCCCGATGTTAAACAGCACGTTTTGCGCCGTG
>DATNIV010000069.1:0-2583 GCA_035604255.1 Telmatospirillum sp.
CGAAGCGTCAATGTGGTCAGCACTTTGGTGTCTGGACGACCGGGGTCTCCCGAGATCTTGACCACCATCGCCGAACTCAAGGGCGGCATGGACCAGACCTGGAAGCGAATCGCCTTCATGGTGGATCAGGCGGGACGCCCACCCGCCCTGGTCGAAGCGCTGAAGACCGTCGATAGCAAATTCCGTGCGGGCAATGATCAATTGTACGCCCCCGTGCTGACCGCCGCCCGCGACGATGGACAATATGGCATCGATATTCCTGCCTTTCGGCACCAAAACATCGCCAATATCGCCGAAATCGCCAAGATCCGGGACAGCGCATTTAACGAGGCGCTGCAACGCGCCACCGCCGCCCAGCAGCAAACGGCAACGAAACTGGTGTTAACGGGCATCCTGCTTTTGGCCGTGTTGGTGACGAGTCTCCTGGTCGGGCTCACCTTCGGACGTCGTGTCGTGAACGCCCTCATCGCCCTGACCGGCATCGTCGGCCAATTGGCGAACGGCAATCACGGCGTTCGCGTACCGGAACGCAATCGCAAAGATGAGTTAGGTTTGCTTGCCGAGGCCATCGAGGTGTTGCGGAGCAATGCCCAGGCGGCGGCAAAGCTCTCCGCCGAAAGTGAAATCGAGCACAAGGTCAAAGCGGAGCGGGCGCAGCAACTCGATCACCTCTGTTCAGCCTTTGGCGGCGAAAGCGCCGCGTTGATCCAAACGATGGGTGGCTCGGCGAAGGAGGCCATTACCCAATCACAGGCGACGGAAAAGATGACGCGTGAAGTTCTGGTTTCGGCCGATCGTGCCGCACAGTCATCGCACTCGGCCTCGGCAAGCGTACAGACCGTCGCCGCCGCCTCCGAGGAATTGTCAGCGTCGATCAATGAAATCGCCACAAGAGTCGAACATGCGGCGAAAGTCTCGACCCAAGCGGTCCAGGAAGCCGGCGAAGCCACAAGACGCATCAGCGGTTTGGCGGAGGCCGCCACCCGTATCGGACAAGTGGTTGGCTTGATCAACGACGTGGCCGGCCAGACGAACCTGCTGGCGCTGAACGCCACCATCGAAGCCGCGCGAGCCGGAGACGCCGGAAAAGGATTCGCCGTCGTGGCCAATGAGGTGAAAGCTCTGGCCAACCAGACGGCAAAAGCGACGACCGAGATCAGCGACCAAATCGGCGCCATTCAAACCATGACCCATGACGCCGTGGCCTGTATCGACGACGTCACCGGGACCATTCGCATCATGAACGAAATCGCCACGGCGATTGCCGCCGCCGTCGAACAACAAGGGGCTGCCACCTCGGAAATCGCCAGGAATGTTCAGTTGGCATCCACCGGCACCCAGGATGCCGCGTCTGCGGTCGAAGGCGTCATCACGGTGGTGAACAAAAGTGATGCGGTCTCACAAGCCATGGCCCAAGCGATGCGCGGACTGCAAGAGCGGGCCAATCACCTCACCGCCAGTATCGACAAATTCGTGACGCAGGTCCGCGCCTGAGCGAAGGACTCGTTTTTTGTCCCTCCGCCTTAGAGCGCGATGACATTAGGTCGGCGCTCTTGGCGATTCGATCTAAAACCACCCTAGCGGGGCCATTTATGAGTCTATCGTTTGAACAGCGCCGCCACGCCGAGAACCAGCCATCCCAGGATCAAAGAAGTCCCTCCATAGGGCGCCAGCCAAGCGATCGGCAAGGCGGCGATCGCCAGGACATAGAGCGTTCCACAAAACAAAACCGTCCCGACGACGAACAGCAGACCGGCCACGAAGATCAGACGCCCACCGTCCTTCTGCAGTCCCGCCAGCGCCAGAAGAGCAAGCGCATGGTACATCTGATAGCGACTGGCTTTCTCGACCCATAGGGCGGCCTGTGGCGCATCCGGAAAGCCATGCGCGGCATAGGTTCCGAACCCAACGGCCAGCGCACCGCTCAACCCTCCCAGCAGCAGCCAGAGGCGGGCCACGGCTTCGACCTTAAGCCGCATCACTCACTCCTTCGGAATGTTCCAAAAAAAAGGGCCGAGAAGATCTCGGCCCAAGTTGCTCTTGAGGGAAAAAGATACAGGACAACAGCTGAAAGCAATTGCCGGTATCGAGCCCCATCATAGTCAAAATTTTCGAACCGGCAGTGATCGGCATCACACCCCCGTCAATTTCCCCGCACATCTTCGACCAGCATCGTCAAGCGGGACATGTCGCGAACCAACAAGGAATTCTTTTTCCGCTCGACGATGCCGCTGCGCGCCAAATCATTGAGGACGCGCGCCACCGTTTCCCGGGTCGTGCTGACACGGCTGGCAATATCGGCATGCAGCGGAATGGGCGTGATCGTGGCGGTGCGCCCATCGTTCGGCGATGACCACGCCTGGCGCAGCAACTCCGCATGGACACGGTTGTTGGCGCCCAGCGTGCTCAAATCCATGATCCGCTCGGTCGCCTGCCGGACCATCCGCGCCAGACGTTTCATGATTTCGAGGCCCAACACCGGATTCTTGGACAAAAGATCGAGAAAGACCTCATAGGGCATGGCCGCCGTGACCGTTTCGCCGCCTTGCGCCATCACGAAGGCCGACCGCGGTCCACCGTCGA
>DATNIV010000070.1:0-2749 GCA_035604255.1 Telmatospirillum sp.
CGATCGGCTCGAGACGATCGCCGGTGGCTTCGTCGATCTTGAACAGCACGCGCGGCCGCGAGATCGAAAGCTCGAATCCTTCGCGACGCATCTGTTCGATCAGCACGCCCAATTGCAATTCGCCACGCCCGGCGACTTCAAAAGCGTCTTTGCTCGCGGTTTCGCTGATGTGAATCGCCACATTGCTTTCCGCTTCCCGCATCAGGCGGGCGCCAATGACGCGGCTGGTCACCTTGTCGCCTTCCTGGCCGGCCAGCGGACTATCATTGACGGCGAAGGTCATGGCCAGTGTCGGTGGATCGATCGGCTGCGAGAAGATCGCCTCGGTCACTTCGGGCGCGCAGATGGTATCGGCCACGGTCGTCTTGGTCATGCCCGAAACGGCAACGATATCGCCAGCCTCGGCGACATCCAGGGCCATCCGTTCGATGCCGCGGTAGGCCAAAATCTTGGCGATGCGGAATTGCTCGATCAGTTGGCCGTCGCGCGACAGGGACTTCACCATCTGGTTCGTCTTGATCGAACCCGCATGAATGCGTCCCGTCAACACACGCCCCAGATAGGGATCGGCTTCCAGCGTGGTGGCCAGCATGGAAAAGGGAGCCTCCAGATCATGCTCGGGCACCGGCACATGGCTGACGATCAGATCGAACAGGGTCGAGAGATCCTTGCGTGGCCCTTCCAGGCTGTCGTCGGCCCAGCCGTCGCGACCGACAGCGAACAGGGTCGGAAAATCAAGCTGGTCGTCACTGGCGTCCAGGATGGCGAACAGATCGAACACTTCGTCATGCACCTGATGCGGCCGGGCATCGCCACGGTCGACCTTGTTGATCACCACGATGGGCCTGAGGCCCAGAGCCAGCGCCTTGCCGGTGACGAATTTGGTCTGCGGCATCGGACCTTCGGCCGCGTCGACCAGCACCACGACACCATCGACCATCGACAGAATACGCTCGACCTCGCCGCCGAAATCGGCATGGCCGGGGGTGTCGACGATATTGATGCGGGTATCTTTCCACTGCACCGACGTGCATTTGGCGAGGATGGTGATGCCGCGTTCTTTTTCCAGATCGTTGGAATCCATCACCCGCTCAGCAACCTGCTGATTTGCCCGGAATGTTCCGGATTGGCGAAGCATTGCGTCGACCAGCGTGGTCTTGCCGTGGTCGACGTGGGCGATGATGGCGATATTACGAAGTTCCATGACTTAAACCGTATGCGAAAGCGTGTGGGCGACCATTTGGGCGAGATCAACCGCCGGGCGGGCACCGATATGCCCGATGATTTCGGCGGCACAGATGCCGCCCAATCGAGCGCAAGTCCCCAGGTCGCGGCCCTGAGAGTAGCCGTAGAGAAAACCGGCGGCATAAAGGTCACCGGCGCCGGTGGTATCGACCACGGCGGACACCGGTTCGGCCGAACAACTCACCACCGTTTCACCGTCGGTAACCACCGAGCCTTGCGCTCCCCTGGTCAGGGCAGCCACCCCGACATGGTTCTTCAACGCGCGAATGGCATTGTCCAGATCGGTCTGGTAGAGCGTGGTGATCTCGGCCTCGTTCGCGAACAAGATGTCGATATGATCGGCCATCAGTTCAAGAAATTCGGCGCGGTGACGCTCGACACAAAACGGATCGGACAACGACAGGGCAACTTTCCGCCCCGCCGCATGAGCAATGGTCGCGGCTTTGCGAAAAGCCGCCTTGGCTTGCGGCGGATCCCACAGATAACCTTCCAGATAGGTAATCTGCGCACCACTTACCACGTCAGCGTCGATATCATCAGGACCCAGTTCAACGCAAGCACCCAAATAGGTTTGCATGGTGCGTTGCGCATCCGGCGTGACAAATATCAGACAGCGGGCGGTCGACGTGCCGTCGATGGCGGCCTTTGTTTCAAAGGTGACACCCTGGCTCCGCATATCATGTCGAAATACGGACCCCAACTGATCGTTCTTCACCTTGCCGATATAAGCCGCCTTGCCGCCCAGCGCCGCGATACCGGCGACGGTATTGGCTGCCGAACCGCCCGAACATTCGACCGCCGGCCCCATGCCGGCATAAATCGCGTCGGATCGGTCTGCGTCGATCAAGGTCATTACACCCTTGGTCAAACCAAGGGCCACCAAAGCTTTATCGTCGGCATGGGCGAGCACATCGACGATGGCGTTGCCGATGCCGGCAACGTCAAACGAGCTCTCCGCCATGAATTCCTCCGGAAGGTTGTCGCGGCGCAGTATAGCCAGGAAGATCGGATGAACAAGGAAGTTTGTATGAAATAGGCTTGACGGGAGAATCCGCTTGCGCGGATTCCTTATAAATAGCCCTCAAGCGCCGGGCGTGGGCTCCGCCCCCTTGGCTTTCGCGCGAACGCTCGCGCGGGGCCGCAATGGCCCAGTCGCGAGCAAGCTCGCTCCATCCCTCACCTTCAATATCGTCTGTCGTAACCCGACCGGAACCGGCGCAGCCGGTAACTGGCGCGTTGAGCGCCCGCGCGATCGTTCGCGCGAAAGCCAAGGGGCCGGAGGCCCCGCCCGGCTTCGGAGGGCTATTTATAATAAAGCGGGCACCGCCCGCCCCCGCCCGGCGCTTGAGGGACAATTTATAACCAAAAGGGAGCGCCTCGCGGCGCTCCCTCATTAACCAATCGCGGGTGCGATTGGTTAATGGATAACCTCGCCATGCTGGGTGATGTCGAGACCTTCGGATTCCTCTTCCGGGGTGACCCTGAGGCCGATCGTCAAATCGAT
>DATNIV010000071.1:0-2306 GCA_035604255.1 Telmatospirillum sp.
GACTGTGGAAAGTGCGCCGGCGGCGGGCTCGACCTTCCGCGTGTCCCTCACGCTCGAGCATGGCGCCGCCGTCAGTGCATCCGACAGCGATGCGCTGCATGGACTCCGCTCGAAACGCCACAAGGCCGCGGATGCCGATCATGGGCCTCTATTGTCCGGCCACGCGCTGCTCGCCGAAGACAACGAGGTGAATCTGGTTCTCGCAGTGGCCCTTCTGGAAAGCCTCGGCCTTACGGTTGACGTTGCTCGCAATGGGAAAGCGGCCGTCACCTTATTCCGCTCGCGCACGTTCGACATCGTCCTGATGGACTGCCAGATGCCAGAGATGGATGGATTCGAGGCAACGGCGGAAATTCGTCGGATCGAAGCCGGCAGCGGCCACCACATTCCCATCGTCGCGCTCACCGCCAACGCCATTAGCGGTGATCGTGAGAAATGCCTAGCCGCAGGAATGGATGATTACCTCCCCAAACCCTACAAACGCGCCGATCTCGCCACTGTGATAGCCCGTTGGCCATTCTCCGCCGCAAGAGCAGCCGACGAATATGGTTTCGGCAAATAGAAGCCGGACATCTCCTCGGCATTTGCGCTACACTGGGCGAAGATCGCGACCCTCAACAATCATGTTACATTTTGTTCACGCAAGTGGCGCAATTTGTTAACATGCTCTTCATACCAACGGAAATCCCGTAAAGCTTAAAGTCGGCCAACGACATCAGGCGGGGTCATTTTGCTCACGAAATCGGGCGTGCGCCATAACTCCCGCCCGGTTTTCCGCAACGCTCATAAGGGGAATCATTTTGGCACGAATCACATCATCGTCGATCCAGATCGGTGACAGCTTCGTCAAGACAGGCGAAGTTCGAAAAATTGTTTGGGTGGTGACGCGGTCGTGGACACATGTCGATGGACTGCTTCATGTGCAATTGGCCAAACAATCCCGACAAAGCGAAATTATTACCGTCTCGGCGTCGACCCTCGCCGATGGCGCGTATTTTCGCCCGATCGTCGAGGCCCGTTAGAGCGCGTTGCGAACAGCTTGAATCGCGCTCTTGAGCCCGAGCGGCGCATGAGCCCTTGAAAAAGCGGAGCTTTTTCAGCGTCACGCAAATTTAGAGCGGTTCAAGCGAAGCGTAAACCGCTCTAGCGCCATTTCTTGTTGACCAAGACCTCGATTGCCCGAAATATCTGACTTCGCGCGGAGATGGGAGCGGTCTTCGGTGTTCGCCACGCCGCGCGCCAATGATCCTCCTGATCGGGGTTTGTGATGCGCGCATCCTTCATCAAATGCTTGAGCGCCGCTTCGGCGGTGATCGCCCTTTCCTCCGCGGCCCTGGCCGACGAAGAGAAAGTCCTCAATGTCTACAACTGGTCGGACTATGTCGCGCCCGACACGATTGAAAAATTCACCGCCCTGACCGGTATCAAGGTGAATTACGACGTCTATGACGCCAACGAGACCCTGTCGGCCAAATTGCAGGCAGGCAAGTCCGGTTATGACGTGGTTTTCCCGTCCGCCTCCCCCTTTCTGGCGCAACAAGTCAAAGCTGGGATTTATCAGAAGCTTGACCGCAGCAAACTCCACGGATGGAGCGGCCTCGACCCCGTGGTGCTGAAAACCTTGACGGGCGCCGATCCAGGGAACCAGTTCGCCGTTCCCTACATGATCGCCGCAACCGGCATCGGCTATAATATCGACAAAATCAAGAAACTGCTCCCCAACACGCCCCTCGAGGGATGGGCGCTGCTGTTCGACCCGGCGGTGGTCGGCAAGCTGAAGGGATGCGGCGTCAGCGTTCTCGATACTCCGACCGAAGTCTTCGCCGCAGCGCTCACTTATCTCGGAAAGAGCGGCACCAGCCAATCCACCGATGACTTGAAGGCCGCCGCCGATGCCGTGACAAAGGTCCGTCCGTCTATAAAATATTTCCACTCATCGAAATATATCAACGACCTGGCTAATGGTGACACCTGCCTTGCACAGGGCTATGTGGGGGATCTGGTGCAGGCCCGCAATCGCGCCAACGAGGCCGGGAAAGGGGTCCATATCGCCATCGTCATTCCGAAAGAGGGCGCGGTGGTGAATATCGACACCGCCGCCATTCCGATCGACGCGCCGCATCCAGACAATGCCCATAAGTTCATCGATTTCTTGTTGCGCCCCGAAATCATCGCGGCGATCAGCGATACCACCGGCTATGCCAATGCGGTCCTCGCGTCCAAATCCCTGGTGAAAAAGGAATTGCTTGAGGATCCGGCCATCTATCCGCCGCCGGACGTCATCGCCAAGGAATTCCAGGTCCCGC
>DATNIV010000072.1:0-3444 GCA_035604255.1 Telmatospirillum sp.
TCGACGAAACCGGCCTCCCCCCACCCGCCCGCCAACTGCTTGTCCTGGCCACAGGAACGGCGCCGACGTCGGCGCCTTTCCGAGAGACGCCGTTCCTCGAGAGAATCGGTCTATGGGCATTTTCCGTCTTCGATGAAGGAACAGAAATCACCACGCTCATCGGCGAGACATGCCTGCGAAGCGGCGCCATGCTGAGGGGCCGCGCCGCGATGCGCGGCTCGGACCTCTTGGATTGCATGCGCGACGCGGGGGCAGCGGCGGTACCGATCGTCACCATCGTCAATGTCCTGGTGGGGGGAATCCTCGCCTTCGTCGGCGCCGTCCAGTTGCGACGCTTCGGAGCGGATATCTATGTCGCCAGCATGGTCGGCATCGCCGTTGTCCGCGAGATGGCAGCGCTTATGACCGCAATCGTCATGTCCGGTCGCACCGGCGGCGCCTATGCCGCGAATATCGCCACGATGCAGGGCAACGAAGAAATCGACGCACTCCGTGCCATCGGCATCCCGGTGTTCGATTATCTTGTCTTGCCGCGCGTCCTGGCGCTCACCAGCATGATGCCGATCCTTTATCTCTACGGCTGCGCCGTCGGCATCTTCGGCGGCTTCGTCGTCGCCGTCCTGACATTGAACATCTCTCCGACGGCGTTCATCGAGGAGATCAGTCGCGCGGTCTCGGGCGGCCAATTCGGACTCGGCCTCGCCAAAAGCGTCACCTTCGGCGCATTGATCGCCATTGTCGGCTGCCGCGCGGGATTGCGGGCGGGGCATAGCGCCGCCGATGTCGGTTACGCGGCGACGTCGGCGGTCGTTGCCGGCATCGTTGGCGTCATCGCGCTGGATGCGGCATTCGCCGTCTGCGCCAATGCATTGGGGCTCTAAGCCATGACCGCTCACCCGGCCATTGAAGTGACGGACCTTGCCATCGGATTCGGCACTGTGATCGTCCAGCGCGACATCTCCTTCACGGTCGCCGCCGGCTCCATCTTCGCCATCATGGGCGGCAGCGGCTGCGGCAAGAGCACCTTGCTCAAGGCGATGATCGGCCTGCTCCGTCCAAGCGCCGGCAGCATCCTTGTCGGCACGGACGATTATTGGGCGGCAAGTGACGAACGCCGCGCCGAGATCGGCCGGGGCTTCGGCGTTTTGTTTCAAAGCGGCGCGCTGTGGAGTTCGATGAGCGTCGCCGAAAATGTCGCCTTGCCCATGAGAATGCTGACCTCGCTCGACGCGGTCTCCATCGCCGCCCTTGTCCGCGTCAAGCTGTCCCTGGTCGGACTAGGGAGCATCGGCGACATCATGCCCGCCGAGCTCAGCGGCGGCATGCGCAAACGGGCCGGTCTGGCTCGCGCGCTGGCGCTCGACCCGGGGATTCTCTTTTTCGACGAACCCTCGGCGGGGCTCGACCCCATCACAGCCAAACGTCTCGACGACCTGATCCGGGAATTGCGCGACGGCTTCGGCACCACCGTGGTGCTGGTCAGCCATGAATTGCCGAGCCTGTTCGAAATTTGCGACGACGGTATTTTTCTCGATTCCGCAACCAAGACCGCCATTGCCCATGGCGCGCCCCGAACCTTGCGCGACGATTGCGATCACCCGACCGTGCACGCCTTCATGAATCGCCAGCGACCACCGGATGATCCAGGTATCCCAGGAGACGACCATGCCCGTTAGCGCGAAACCCGCAACCGTCGGTGGCTTTATCCTCGGTGGTTTGGCGTTGGCCGTTGCCGCCATCCTGCTTTTCGGCGGACGGCAGATGTTCAGCACGACCGTGCATGCGGTCGTCTATTTCCGTGAATCGGTTGCCAACCTCGACGTCGGCGCGCCCGTCACCTTTCGCGGCGTTCGGGTCGGCACAGTCACGTCCGTCGCCGTGGCGCTCAATATGACGGACCTCACCGCCCGCATCCCGGTCTATCTGGATCTGAATCCATCGAAAGTGATTTTGGAAAACAGCGTTTCCGGGCAGGTGAGCACCGGCTTCAATCGTCTGTTGAAGTCGGGCCTTCGGGCCCAACTCGACATGCAAAGTCTGATCACCGGCCAGCTTCGCGTCGATCTCGACCTTCAGCCCGGCGCTGTTCCTCCAGCAACCATCGATGACAATACCGACAGACCCGAAATCCCGTCGATTCCATCGAAGCTCCAGACCCTGGAAGGTGAAGTGTCCCAACTCCCGTTGAAGGAAATCACCGAAAACGCGCGTCAGGCTCTCGCCGCCATCCAGCGCGCCGCCGACATGCTTCCGTCAAAAATCGGTCCAATGGCCGACAGCTTTCAGCAAACCTCGGATGCCGCCCGGGCCGCATTGGAGACTATCGATCGGCTGGCGATGGCCGGACAACGCCAATTGACCGAGAGCGGCGGCCAATTGAAAACCGTCCTGGCATCGTCGGATCGAACGCTGGCCAGTACCGAGGCTTTGTTGATGTCCCTGAAGGAGATGACGGCGCAGAGCTCTCCGATGCGAAGCGATCTGCAAGCCGCCACCCGCGATCTGGCGGCCAGCGCCAGCTCTCTTCGCGGTTTTGCCCACGCAATCGAGCGAGACCCGAGCGCGCTCTTGAGCGGGAGGACCCTGCGTTGACTCTGCTTCGTTGGCCTGGAACGAAAAGACAGGGACGCATCCGTGCCGGTGAAAAAGACTCCGCCGCGAAGCGGTGGAACAAACCGGTCATCGGCGTCATGGCGATCATCGCCGCCCTATTGCTCACCGGTTGCGGCTCCCTGTCGCCGGCCCCGAGAGTCTATGTTCTCGGCTATCCGATGCCACCGGCCGTCACCGTCCGCTCGGAGACCGGCCTGCCCATCGCCGAACTCAAGACGGTTTCGATTCCCGACTATCTCGATTCGACCGACATTCTCCGCCGCACGGGCCCAAACGAGATCACGGCCAGCCCGACCGGACAATGGGGGGAGCGCTTGTCGCGCGGCCTCACTGACGCTCTTGCGTCCGCATTGTCCAAACGATTGCCCGATCTGGTGGTGACGACCGCGCCCACCGCCACACCGGCGCACCGCATCTTCGTCGATATCGAGAGCCTCGATATCGGGACGGAGGGGCGTTGTCTGCTGGAAGGCCGGTGGCGGATCACGGATGACAACCGGCAAAACTCGTCGACGAATGGACAGGGCCTGTTCAGCGAGACCGCGGCATCGATCGACGATTCCGCGGTGGTGATGGCCCTGACGCGGATCGTCGATCAACTTGCCGAACAGGTCGCCAAGACAAGCGGACTTGAGTAATCGGTTGCGAAATCACCCCGTTATTTGGACGATTGCCTCCGTTGAATTGGGTAGTTTCCGACCCTCTGCCAATGGATCCGGCTCTGCTAGGGTGCCCCCGAAACAATCGACCACAGACGAAAAACGACGGAAAGACGCCGTTCTCCCGCGACGGCACATGCATGGGGAGCAGGCTTGATGTCAAGAGCCCCAT
>DATNIV010000073.1:0-2470 GCA_035604255.1 Telmatospirillum sp.
CGGCTGCCGAACCTGCGATTGCGTCCAGGCTTCCTGTCCGGCGCCTTCTTCATGGGATATGGCATTGCGCGCATCGTCTGCGAATTCTTCCGGCAACCGGATGCGCATCTCGGCTTTTTGTGGGGCGGCGCCACCATGGGACAGCTTCTTTCACTACCTCTGCTGCTCGTCGGCGGCATCATGATGATCCGGGCCAAACGCCCGGCATGACGGCGCTGGAAGGCTATCTTCGCGCGCGAATCAATGCGGAGGGAGCGCTCTCCGTCGCCGATTATATGGCGACATGCCTCTATCATCCCCAGTGGGGCTATTACCTGCGCAAAGACCCCTTGGGCGCGGCGGGCGATTTCATCACCGCGCCCGAAATCAGCCAAATGTTCGGAGAACTGTTGGGGGCGTGGGCTTTGGCCGTCTGGCAGTCGATGGGAGAACCGGCGGACATCGTCCTGGCTGAATTGGGACCCGGTCGCGGGACATTGATGGCCGATTTTTTACGCGCCGCCGCGACGGTTCCCGCCTTTCGACGGGCATTGCGCATTCACTTGGTGGAAATCAGCCCAACGCTCCGCGCCCGGCAAAAACAGACGCTGCAAGACGCCCAGGTGATCTGGCTCGATGACATCCGGACCTTGCCGGCGGGGCCGCTTCTTCTGATCGCCAACGAATTTTTCGATGCCTTGCCGATCAATCAATATGTCATGGACGATGACGGCTGGCACGACCGTCTTGTGGGAATAAAGCAAGGAAAGCTGGCCTTTGCCGTCGGACCTTTGGCTGACATAAATGGCCCGCCAGCCACCGCAGGCGACATCTTCGAGATCAATAAACCGGGGCGCGAAATCGCCCGTTGGCTGGGACAGCACTTGACCGTTCAGGGCGGAGCCGCCTTAATCGTCGATTACGGCCATGCGATAACCGCCGTGGGAGATACATTGCAGGCGGTCAAACGCCATCGGCACGCCGCCATTCTTGACGACCCAGGAGACGCAGATTTGACCGCTCACGTCGATTTTCAGGCCCTGGCCGAAGCCGCCAATGCCGCCACCACGACCAACGTCATATCGCAAGGGAGCTTCCTGCGATCGCTCGGCATCGAATTGCGGGCCGAACGGCTCATGTCAACCACCCCCCAAAAGGCAGATATGATCCAAAGTGCATGTCGGCGCTTGATCGAACCGTCAGGAATGGGCACCCTATTCAAAGTAAGGGCATTAACCCATCCCGGGTTGCCCACCCCGCCAGGATTTGTCCGTTGAATACGATATATCCGGGAATGATCACCCTCTCCACCCTCAACGAGGTCTTGCGTATCAGGCATGGCTTCTTCACACGCGAAGGCGGCACATCCGAAGGGATCTACGCTTCGCTCAACTGTGGCCTGGGCTCGGCGGACGACCCCGAGCGCGTCAAAGCCAACCGCAATCTCGCCCTCGCCCAACTCGACATCGACCCGCAATGTTTGGTGACCGTGCAACAGGAGCACACCAATCGCGTGGTCGTGGTCGGCGATGACTGGACGCCCGACGCGCCGCGACAACCGGCGGACGCCATGGTCACCAAGCGCCCCGGCATGGCATTGGGCATCCTGACAGCCGACTGCGCACCGGTCATGCTGGCCGACCCGCGCGCCAACATCATCGGCGCGGCACATGCCGGTTGGCGTGGCGCCTTAGGCGGCGTTCTCGACAATACCGTTGCCGCGATGATCAAACTGGGCGCCAAGGCATCGCGCATCGTCGCCGCCATCGGCCCTTGCATCGCGCACCGCTCCTATGAGGTTGGCCCCGAATTTCCGGCCGCCTTCCTGGCCGACGATCCG
Source organism: Telmatospirillum sp. (assembly GCA_035604255.1). Taxonomy (GTDB): domain Bacteria; phylum Pseudomonadota; class Alphaproteobacteria; order Rhodospirillales; family Magnetospirillaceae; genus Telmatospirillum. The sequence goes on from DATNIV010000073.1 coordinate 1,820, forward strand.
GACAACCATTTTTTCTTCGCTCCGGCCAATCGCGAAGGGCACTTCTACTTTGACCTGCCAGGCTATATCGCCCGCCGCTTGGCCAAGCTTTCGGTGATCGACGTCGCCGGTACGCCTTGCGACACCTTCCGGGAAGAACGCCGGTTCTTCAGTTATCGGCGATCGATTCTGAAAGGCGAAAAGGACTATGGCCGATCCTTATCGGTCATCGTGCTGGAACGCTGAGGAGGACAATGTCCGTCGGGGCATCGCCCTCCAGCCATCGGTCATTTCCCCCCGGCATCCGCCGGACGATTGCGGTGTGCCTGTTTCTCGTTCTTCCGCAGGCCGGCCTTGTGACGGCCTGCGGCCCTCTTCCCCGACCGTTTGAACATCAGCGGATCAGCGGACTCCTCGGCGACCAACGGGCCTTGGCGCCGCTGGCGATCCAGCCGATCGACGATGCACCCGGGCTTGCCGAAGCTTTGGCAGTGGCGCTCGACCATGAGGACATCGCCGCCAGCGCGGGGCCCGCCGGTCACGGTTTCCAAATCTTGGCCGGAACGATCCGTCGCGAAAACGGCGCGCCGCGAATGGTATGGCTGATCACCGGCGCGGATGGCCATGCCATCGGTGAAACCAGCCAACCGTTGCAAGCGGATTCCCTTACCC
>DATNIV010000074.1:0-2884 GCA_035604255.1 Telmatospirillum sp.
GGCGGTGCGCGCCGCCGCTCCGGTGATCCACTGGCTTTCCCCACTGTGGGTCGCGATACCGCCATCGAGGGAACTGGCAATCTTCAAGGTCACCAAAGGGCGGCCGTCGACAATCCGGTGAAAAAAACCGGCATTGAGTTCGGCCGCCGCTTCCGCGCAGCAACCGATCTCGACTGCGAGTCCGGCCTGGCGCAATCGTTCCACGCCCCGCCCCGATACCCGGGGATCCGGATCCTCGAGGGCGACGACGACACGGCTCACCCCGGCGGCGATCAGAGCATCGGCGCAAGGGCCGGTTTTCCCATGATGGCTGCAGGGTTCCAATGTGACGTAAGCGGTGGCCCCCGCCGCCGCCGCGCCGGCCTGCGTCAGCGCGTTGGTTTCCGCATGCGGGCGGCCGCCTTTGGCCGTCCATCCACGGCCGACGACACGGCCTTGCCTGACCAGCACGCAACCCACGGCAGGATTGGGCCAAACGTCTCCCAAGCCGCGTCGGGCCAAGCCCAGCGCAGCCTGCATGTGCGCATTGTCAATCGTCGAGGCCGACGTCGCCACCGAGTTTCCCCACGAATTCGCCAAAATCCTTGGCTTCACGGAAGTTCCGGTAGACGGACGCGAAGCGCACATAGGCCACCTGATCGAGATTGGCCAAAGCCTCCATCACCAGTTCGCCAATGGCGCCCGTGGCGATTTCAGCCTCTCCGCAGCTTTCCAGACGCCGCTGAATGCTGTTGACGATCCGCTCGACGCGATCGGGATCCACCGGGCGCTTGCGCACCGCGATGGCGATGGATCTGGCCAACTTCTCTCGATCGAAAGGGGCCCGCTGACCGTTTTTCTTGACGACGATCAGTTCCCGCAACTGCACCCTTTCGAAGGTGGTGAAGCGAGATCCGCAGGCCGTGCAGAACCGCCGACGACGGATCGCCGCATTGTCATCGGTCGGCCGGGAATCCTTCACTTGGGTATCGTCATGACCACAAAACGGACAGCGCATTACCTCCCCCCCTCACATCGCTTGTCGCGATGGCGTCACCCCTGATAGATCGGGAACCGTTTGCACAATTCGGCGACCTCGGCGCGCACCTTGCGCTCCGTCTCCCCATTATCGTCCGGCGAAACGGTCAGACCGTCCAGGACATCGCCGATCAGTTCGCCGACGTGCCGGAATTCCTCGATGCCGAAGCCCCGGGTGGTCGCCGCCGGCGATCCCAGACGCACGCCCGAGGTGATGGTCGGCTTTTCCGGATCGAACGGGATCCCGTTTTTGTTACAGGTGATGCCGGCCCGCTCCAAACTGGCTTCCGTGGCCTTTCCGGTCAGCTTCTTGGGGCGCAAATCGACCAGCATCAGATGGGTGTCAGTGCCGACCGAGACGATATCGACCCCGCGACGCAGCAAGGTGTCGGCCAGAACAGCCGCGTTGTCCTTGACGGCTTTCGCATAAAGCTTGAATTCCGGACGCAGCGCTTCGCCGAAAGCCACCGCTTTGGCGGCGATCACATGCATCAGCGGGCCCCCTTGCAAGCCGGGAAAGATCGCCGAATTGAGCTTCTTCCCGATGTCGGCGTCGTTCGACAAAATCATGCCGCCGCGCGGACCGCGCAACGTCTTGTGCGTGGTGGTGGTCACCACATGGGCGTAGGGCAGCGGACTGGGATGCACGCCTCCAGCGACCAAACCGGCGAAATGCGCCATATCCACCATGAAATAGGCGCCAATCGAATCGGCGATGGCACGGAAGCGGGCGAAATCGAGATAGCGCGGATAGGCCGAGCCTCCGGTGATGATCAATTTCGGCCGATGCTCTTTGGCCAAGCGCTCGACCTCGTCGAAATCGATCTGCGCATCCTGCAGGCGCACGCCATATTGCACCGCCTTGAACCATTTTCCGGACAGATTGGGCGGGGCGCCATGAGTCAAATGGCCACCGCTGGCCAGGGAAAGCCCAAGGAAGGTATCGCCCGGCTGCAACAGCGCCAGGAACACCGCCTGATTGGCCTGCGAACCCGAGTTCGGCTGAACATTGGCGTAAGTGCAGCCAAACAGCGTCTTGGCCCGCTCGATGGCCAGCGTTTCGGCGACATCGACGAATTCGCAGCCGCCGTAATAGCGCTTGCCTGGATAACCTTCCGCATATTTGTTGGTCAGCACCGAACCCTGGGCTTCGAGAACGGCCTTGGAAACGATGTTTTCCGACGCGATCAATTCTATTTGATCTTGTTGGCGGACCAATTCCTTGCCAATCGCGGCAAAGATTTCGGGGTCGCTTTCAGCCAGAGTCGCCCCAAAATAGCGCTGAAGGGAAGCCTGTTCGATCGACATCTATTCTACATCCTTAGATAAAAACCCGCACGACCTTAACCGTGAAGCCAACGGCCGCATCACCCAATCTTGGCCACTCTGAGCGCGTGGCGTCCCCCTTCGAACGCAGTCGAAAGGAATATGTCCAGGCAGTCCTTGGCGACTTCCGTCCCGATGGTGCGGCCACCGAAACAAATGACGTTCGCATCATTGTGCTGCCGCGCCAACCGCGCGCCGAACGCGTCATGCACCAGCGCCGCGCGCAACTCCGGATGACGATTGGCGGCAATGCTGATGCCGATCCCGGTGCCGCAGACCAAGATCCCCCGCTCGGCCTTTCCGTCTTGAAAGGCCTTGGCCATGGCATGGGCGTAATCGGGATAATCCACCGATTGCGGGCCATTGGTTCCAAGATCGAGCACAGGAATGCCTTTTGCTTCCAGCACGTCTTTCAAAAAGGTTTTCAATTCGTAGCCACCATGATCGGAGGCTATCGCGACAATTTTATGGGACATGGAGACTAACGACCCGTTCGACAGAAAACGACCGCCGTTTGATACCATATGTCGAGCCAACTTGC
>DATNIV010000075.1:0-3890 GCA_035604255.1 Telmatospirillum sp.
TTCTCAAAGACGGTAAGGTGACGGGTCTCGCGACCGAGGTCGTGCAGGCGATTCTGAAGGAAGTCAATGTTGAGGCAAACATACAGATACTGCCCTGGGCACGCGCGCTGCAAGTCGTTGACGAGAATGAGAATACAGCCATTTATGCGATGAGCCGCAGCGCGGAGCGCGAGGCGAAATACAAGTGGGTGGGCGTGCTTTACGAAGCGAAGAATTATATTTACGCGATCCCAGAAAAAAATATTAAAATATCAACATTGGATGATTGTAAAAAGTATAAAATTGGTGTCGTCACCAAGGAAATCAGAGAGGATTACCTCGTGAAGAAGGGTTTCTCCACTGAGGTAACCCTGGAGCATGTCAACAAACATGATTTGAACTACAAGAAGTTGAAGAATGGTCGGATCGATCTCTGGCCCGCGAGCGAATTTCTTGCCGCGAGCATCGTCAAGGAAAACGGCGACGATCCGAGAACCGCCATCGTCCCGGTTTTTGAAATGACCGATCTCACCCCTTATTCCGGGAGCTTTCTGGCCTTTGGACCGAAGACTTCCGATGAGGTCGTCGCCAAATTCAAAGAGGGCTACGAAAAGATCAAGGCCAACGGTACCTACGACAGCCTTCAGAAGAAATGGCGCGACGTCATTTTTGCGAAGTGATGGAATTCGTGATCCGAAAGGCGAGAGACTGGACATGACGCTGATCGCCTGCAAGCTTTTGCTGGCCCCGCTGATGATCGGCACGGTGACCTTGGCCGGGCGGCGCTTCGGCGTCGTTGTCAGTGGTCTTCTGGTCGGCCTTCCGCTGACCTCGGGTCCGATATCCTTCCTTCTCGCCTACGAATACGGACTGGAATTCGGAGAGCGCGCGGCTGTCGCCAGTCTTGCCGGATATATCTCGAACTGCGCCTTCTGTCTGGCCTACGTCTGGGTTTCACGCCGATATGGTTGGAGGCGCAGTGTTGCCGCTGCGATCGGCGCGTTCTTGATTTCGACAGCCGTCCTCAGCGGAATTCCCTGCCGGTTGTGGCTGGCCTTTCTGTCGCTATTATCGGCGATCGGCCTCTCCGCGGTCCTGATCCCCAAGGAGCGGATCGTGGAGGCGCAGCCCCTCCCGCCGGCTTGGGATCTGCCCGCCCGTATTGCTGCCGCGGTCCTGCTGACGCTCGTGCTGACCGAGTTGGCCGATATCCTCGGCCCTCAATTGAGCGGATTGATCACGCCCTTTCCCGCCTTCGTCATTATCTTGTCGGTCTTCACCCATTCGCGCCAGAGCGCTCCGGCCGCGAGAACTCTGCTGCGCGGGTTCGTGCTGGGATCACCGGCCTTCGCCGTGTTTTACCTGCTTGTCGGCGGGACTCTCGCCGATTGGGGACTGCTGCCGACCTATCTGGTGGCGAGCCTTCTGGCCGTCGCCGTCAGCGGGCTGGTTTTTGCGGCCGGACAAACTGCGAGAGTCCAATGAAAACGTTTCTCTACGATTTCGTGACGTTTTTCGTCGTCATCGATCCGGTCGGCACCGCCGTCGTCTTCGCCAGCATGACCACGCAAGCCAATGAGACGCAACGCCGTCAGATGGCGCGTCACGCCACCGGGATAGCCGGTTTGATTCTGCTGGCCTTTGCATTCCTTGGCGGAACGTTGCTGGCGGCGCTGGGGATAAGCCTGCCGGCCTTCCGCGTCGCGGGAGGCTTGATGCTGTTTTTGCTGGCGGTCGACATGGTCTTTGCCCGCCCGTCGGCGCAAAAAAACCTTACCGCTGCGGAAGACCAGGAGGCCATGCAGCGCGGGGATATCACCGTCTTCCCTATCGCCTTTCCGTTGATCGCCGGCCCGGGGGCGATGACTTCGGTGATTCTACTGGTCGGGCGGGCCGAAGGTCAGCCATGGTCGATTTTCGGCATGATCGCCGTGCTGGCGCTGGTTCTCCTGGTGACCTTGGGTTTGCTGCTGGTTGCCGGCCGGCTTCTCCGCCTGCTCGGCCTGACCGGCAGCAATGTGGTCGGTCGCGTGTTGGGTATCATCCTTGCCGCGTTGGCCGTGCAGCTCGTCATTGACGGTCTGCTGCAATCCTTCCATCTGTGAGCGAACGGATTGACACGTCCCCGGCGCGCCGGTTGCCGGGATCGGCACGGGCGAAATAGGGGGCTGGCAATGGGAATCACCAGGCGATAACCGAATGACCGGTCTTTTCCTTGGACGTAAAGTTACTTTCCATATGCCATCATATAACCTTTCATGACATATCGTTTTTGCTTGCGGGAATGATTCCATAAGTCATCGCAACAAGTAGAAAATAAACGATAAACACTTTATTCCTCACTTTGGCCCATCTCTTGCACCCCAAACAGATCATTCGCGAAATGACCGCGGATCCGGTTCGGGAGGTTTGAGCGTGTCTGGTCACAGCCTTTTCATCCAAATGTCGAAGTGTCGTTCCACCGCGATGCAATGTCGCGATGGCGCCGTTCCGTTCTGACCGGATCTCTTCTTCCCTTTTGACCAAATTTCCCGCTGCCGGCAGCGTGCCGAGGCGGTGATTCGTTGCTGTGCGCCGTGAGAGAGGTTGGGACGATGAACGACGATATCTTGACCGCGATCGAGACGAAGCTGGGCCTGTCGCGCCGCAGTTTCATGCAGTTCTGTGCGGCCATGGCCGCCACCATGGGCCTGCCCGCGGGTGCCGACGCCCAGATCGCCAACGCCATTTCCTCCACCAAGCGCCCGCCCGTCATCTGGTTGCATTTTCTGGAATGCACCGGTTGCACCGAATCGATGCTGCGCACCGAACATCCCGCCCTCGACAAACTGATCCTCGAAGTGATTTCGCTCGACTATCACGAGACCCTGTTCGCCGCCGCCGGCCATCAGGCCGAGGCCGCCCGCAAGGCGTCGATGGACGCCAACAAGGGCAAATATCTGTTGGTCGTCGAAGGCGCCATTCCGACCAAGGACGGGGGGATCTACTGCAAGGTCGGCGGTCATACGGCGCTCGATCTGGTGACGGAATGCGCGGCCGATGCGGCGGCGGTGATCGCGATCGGGTCTTGCGCGGCGTGGGGCGGCATGCCTTCGGCCGGGAACAATCCGACGGGGGCTGCGGGGATCGACGAGATCATCAAGGACAAGCCTGTGGTCAATATTCCGGGCTGTCCCCCCAATCCCTACAATTTTCTGTCGACCGTCGTGCATTTTCTGACCTTCGGCAAGATGCCGGATGTCGACGACAAGGGGCGTCCGAAATTCGCCTATGGGCGAATCATCCATGAGAATTGCGAGCGGCGTCCGCATTACGATGCCGGCCGTTTTGCCGAAGAGTTCGGCGACGAAGGTCATCGCAAAGGCTATTGCCTCTATCGGCTGGGCTGCAAAGGCCCAGAGACTTACGCCAACTGTCCGTCGATCCTGTTCGGCGATGTCGGTTCGGGCAGTTGGCCGGTCGGCACCGGTCATCCCTGCATCGGCTGCACCGAGAAGGGCATCGGCTTTACCAAACCGATCCACGCCTTGGCCGAGCCGGCCTATCTCACGTCGCCGGAATCCTATCCGCGGATCATCGAGGAGCAGGGACAAGGCATCACCTTGGCGTCGGGCGCCACTATGGCTGCCGTCGGTGGCTTGGCCATCGGCGCCGGAGCGATGTTCGCCCGCAATCTTGGCAAGAAAAAACCGGAAGACCTGCCGATCGAGAAGGAGTGATCTTCATGCCTCTTTCCAGACGCAATTTTCTAAAAGGGGCCGCCGCCGGTGGTGCCGCCGTGGCCTGCGCCGGGGCCAAGACGGCCAACGCCCGCGAAAATTTAACCCTGCCGCCCAAAGCGGTCGGTTTGCTCTATGACTCGACGCTCTGTGTCGGCTGCAAGGCGTGCGTCGCCGCTTGCCGCGACGCCA
>DATNIV010000076.1:0-4109 GCA_035604255.1 Telmatospirillum sp.
CAGGAACGTCGGAAAGGTCGTCAATGACACGCACCTGGGCTCCGAATCGGGCGCGCGCTGCGTCGTCAAGTCGGAAACCGATCACCTGAACGCCCGCCGCCAAACCGGCCTCAATGCCCGCGACACTATCCTCAACCAACAAACAGCGTTGCGGATCGACGGACATCAGCTTGGTCGCGGACCAAATCAACTGCGGATCGGGTTTCCAGCATCCGATTTCGTAAGCGCTGACAATCCGATTATTGAAGAAGGGAAGAAGACCCGTTGCTCTGAGGCTCGTTTCAATTTTCTTGCGCGGTCCATTCGAAGCCACGCACCGGTCCAGTTTCAGGTTGCGCACCAACTCGACCGCTCCCGGTATCGGCTGCAAGTCCGCTTCGAAAACGGTAATGCTGCGTTCGCGGAAACATAGGGAAAAGTCGTCCGCGTCAAGCTGGGGAAAGCGGGCACAAAGCCCGGACACGAAATTGGCGAATTTTCCCCCGCGAAACGCCGCCAAAATCTCGTCGTAGGACGCCACGGCACCATGTTCGGCGAGAATTTCGACGATGACCGACGCCGCCAGTGTTTCACTGTCGACCAACGTACCGTCGCAGTCGAAGATCACGGCTTCGACAGTCATTGGATGGCCGTTTTCCAATGGAGCACCCGTTCAGGTCGAAAGCTTGCGACCCAGTTTCTTTTGCACGGACTCGATCTTCGACGTCAAGCGACCGCTTGGGCCAGTTCGATAGTCGATCTTGATTTGTGTGCTGATTCGATTGCAATCGACCTGCATCGCATCGAAGCAGGCGGTCACGACGGCCATGACCTCGGCCCACTCGCCCTCGATAATCGTCCCCATGGGTGTGAGTTGATAGGGCAAGCCACTTTTGTCAATGATATCGAGGGACCGCGCGACATAGACGCTCACGCTTTCACCTTGGGTCATCGGCGACATGGAAAATTCGAGCAGGACCATCGGTCCCTCCTTTTCGCGTTGCGAGATCTCGCGGACCTTTGTCCGAAAGCTGGTCAGGAGTCTTTAGGTTGTCACGACGAGGCCCAATCTTCTTTCGACGCGCGCCCCTGCGCCCACATCCCCTTTGAGCCGATATTCAATTTCTCAAAAAGATATGTCGCCAACAACAATATAAGAAACGTTCCGGATACCCAGATATAAGATTCCATAAAATTGACAAAACCGTAATTTATCAGCCTTCCATTAAAAATAAAATTATAATAATGATGAATAATATACGGGAACGATTTTCCTATAAAATACCCACCAACAATTGATAGCACTACAGATAAGATGCAAAATACACATAATCTTGCTTTATTATTGGCAGGAACACCCCAAACGGCACCACATATATCGCAAGTCGCCTTATCCAGACTAACGGCGGCACCACAACAAGAACATCTCCCGTCGTGGCTTTCCGGCGCCCGACGCCACTCGGGTCTGGCGAAGATCGCCTCCCAGGGAGAAAGTTGCGACGCGACGTCCTCGCCACAAGGCTCCGAAGGGTCTTCACGCGGCAACGGCCCGAGTTTATCGATCAGGGCGACGCGTGCCGCAATCTCTCTCTGGCGATCACGGCACGCTTGTCGAAGCTCACGCAGATGAAAACTCATAGCGTCGACCCGACTCTTGCCACCTCAAACGCCGGGCGTGGGCCGACCGATGGAACTGTAATGGAAACCGGCGGCGACCATATCGGCCGGATTATAGATGTTGCGCAAATCAACCAAGATGGGCGCCTTGAGAAGAGCTTTAACGCGCTCGAAATCGAGAGCCCGAAATTCGTTCCACTCGGTCAGGACCACCATCGCATCGGCATCCCGCAACGTGTCATAGGCATTTTCGCAAAAGACCACGTCGGCCAACATGTGACGGGCCTCTTCCATGCCCTCGGGATCAAACGCCCGAACCACAGCCCCCGCCTTCTGCAGGGCCGGAATAATCTCCAGGCTGGGGGAATCCCGCATGTCGTCGGTGTTGGGCTTGAAGGTCAGCCCCAACACTGCGACGGTCTTGCCCTTGACCGATCCGGCACACGCTTTGATGACTTTGTCGGCCATTTTGCGTTTGCGCTCATCGTTGATCGCAACCACCGTTTCAATGATCCGCAGCGGCGCTCCCTTGTCGCGTGCCGTCCGCACCAACGCCAAGGTGTCTTTGGGAAAGCATGATCCGCCGTAGCCGGGGCCGGGATGCAGAAACTTCTTGCCGATACGGCCGTCGAGCCCGATGCCACGAGCCACGTCGTGAACATCGGCCCCCACCGCCTCACACAGATCGGCGATTTCGTTGATGAAGGTGATTTTCGCGGCAAGGAAGGTGTTGGCGGCATATTTGATCAGTTCGGACGTCTCGAGCGACGTGAAGACGATGGGCGTCTCGATCAAGTAAAGCACGCGATAGAGCTGTTTCATCACCGCGCGGGCCCGGTCGGTCTCAGCGCCAATGACGACCCGATCGGGACGCATGAAATCGTTGATCGCCGAACCTTCCCGCAGGAACTCGGGATTGGACACCACATCGAATTCGGCGTCAGGCCGCGCCTCGCGGATGATCCGTTCGACCTCGCGGCCAGTGCCGACCGGCACCGTCGACTTGGTGACGATAACGGTATAGCCGCTCAACGACTGAGCGATCTCACGAGCGGCGTCATAGACATAGCTCAGGTCAGCGTGACCATCGCCACGCCGACTGGGCGTGCCGACGGCGATGAACACGGCATCGGCCCCGTTCACCGCCGTTTTCAAATCAGTGGTGAACGACAACCGCCCCGCCTTGACATTATCGGCCACCAGGGCATCAAGCCCCGGCTCATAGATAGGCATGCGGTTGGCATGCAGACCCTCGATCTTCGCTTCATCCTTATCGACACAAATAACGTCGACACCGAACTCCGAGAAACAGGCGCCAGAAACCAATCCGACATAACCCGTTCCGATCATGGCGATACGCATGGAAAGAAGATCCTTATGGGCTGGAGCCCTACCCCGCAACTTCGCGAATCGAATTCAGGGATAGGCAGACTTTAGAAATATACATTTGTTATGCGGTGATTCCGAAGTCGGTTCAAGACGCCGCCTCGGACTCACCGCATGAACAGTTATCTGAATTCCTTCAACACTTCGGCAACTTGGTCATGCATGTCCGGCCGGTCCAGAGCGAAAGACAGATTGGCATGCAGCCAGCCGACTTTATCGCCGCAATCGAAACGCCGGCCGGTAAAGCGCAAACCGTGGAACGGCACGCTATCGATGGTCTTGGCGATGGCATCGGTCAACTGGATCTCGTTGCCGGCGCCACGGACCTGCTTATCGAGAAAATCAAACACCCGCGGATGCAGAATATAACGACCGATGATCGACAAGGTCGAAGGGGCCTTATCCGGCTCCGGCTTTTCGACCAGGCCCTTGGCGCGCGCCAGTCGGCCATCGTCGGTCAGAACGTCGAGAATGCCATAGCGCTTGGTATGCTCGCGCGGCACGTCGGCGACAGCGACGACATGGCCGCCGACTTCCGTATGGGCGTCGACCAACTGCTTCATGCAGGCCGTCTTGGCGAGAATCAGGTCATCGGGCAGGATCACGGCGAAAGGCTCGTTGTCCACCAGATCGCGGGCGCACCACACCGCATGACCAAGCCCCAAGGGCTCCTGCTGACGGGTGTAGGAGACTTGCCCGGATTTCGGCATCCAAGAGGTGACGGCCTCGATCTCAACGGTTTTGCCGCGTTCGCGCAACGTCCGCTCCAAATCTGGAGCATGATCGAAATGATCCTCCAGAGCCGTCTTGCCGCGACCGGTCACAAAAATGAAATGCTCGATACCCGCCGCAATAGCCTCTTCAACCGCATATTGGATCAGCGGCTTGTCGACAACCGGTAGCATTTCCTTCGGCATAGCTTTGGTGGCGGGCAAAAACCGTGTGCCCATGCCGCCCACTGGAAAAACGCATTTGCGAACCCGACGCGACATCGAAAATATTCCTTATATCTGAATAACACGTCCCGCTCGGCCATCGGACCTGCGGTTGATCGGTCATGGTTGTGCCATGCTCCGGCCCCGGAAGCAACGGGCGCATCCGACAAAATGCCTGTCGAAGGGCGTTCT
>DATNIV010000077.1:0-2986 GCA_035604255.1 Telmatospirillum sp.
GGACGCCCATTGCGCGAGCCGTGCCGATTTCGTCGGTGCGTTCCATCACGCTCATGCTCATGGTGTTGACCACGGTGAATAAGACGATCACGCCCATCACCAGGGCGATGAAGGAAAAGATGGCGCCGAACAAGCCGATCACTTGATTGTATTGGGGCTGCAGTTCGGTGAAATCGCGGACTTCGAGGTCCTGCGCCTTTTCCTTGAACAGGCTGCCCAGGCGCGCGCGCGCCGACGCCATGTCCTCGCTGCGCTTGAGCTGCAAGACGATGCCGACGGCCTTGTGTTCGCCGCGTCCATAAAGCAGCTGTTGCGCCAGGTGCAGATGCATGGCGACGAAATTGTCATCCAATTCCTTGACGCCCTGGCGTTCGGCTTTGGCGATGGTGAGGCTCATCACATTGGGCGCGCCGCCGGCGGTGGCCGCGAGCAGATCGATGCGCGGAATGGAGCGGTCGGTCTGATCGGCGGTTTTGTCGCGCGCGGTCAATTCGGCCAAGTCGATCGGTGGCGGGGCGCTCGATACGGTCGTGGCGTCGGGGTGGGGGCTTTGCGGGCAATCGGCGATCCGCAGCGCTTGGCAGAGCCCGAGAATTCGGGCCAGGCCGACGCCGATCACGCCTTCGGTTTCGTTGTCGTCGGTCAAGCCTGAATTGATCGGCGGACGGTCGCGCACCATGCCATATTCGTCCCATTGCAGCATGCGGTCGCGATCCGAAGGGACGATGCCGACACCGAAAAAGGTTTTCGAGGCGTCGATGTCGAAATTGCCGGCGATGCCGAACAGGGTGACGCTTGGCGTGACCACCGCCAGCATGGGGGCGAGAACCGGATCCTCCTTGATCAGGCGGATGACCGACGGATAATCGGCGATGCCATAGGCTGCCGGATTGCCGGCGCCGAAGTCGAAATAGCCGGTGCGGAACACCGACAAATGACCGGTGCGTTCCACCGTCGTCGTCTGGAACCCGATGGTGATATAGGCCATGAACTCGCCGAACAAGGCGATGGCCATGAAGCCCACCGCCACCGCCGACATGGTCATCAGCGAGCGCCGCGCATTGCGCAGCACATTGCGAAAGGCGATCTTAAGCAACATCATCATGACGCCTCCGATCGGTGGTCGACGAGTTCGCCGTCCCGGATCTGGTATGTTTCCTCGGCATGCGAAATCAACTGCGGATCGTGCGTGGAAAAGATGAAACTGACGGCTTGTTCTTGCTGGACCTTGCGCATCAATTCGATGATCGCGGCACCCGTATGACTGTCGAGATTGGCCGTCGGTTCGTCGGCCAACACGATCTCCGGCGCCTTGACCAGGGCCCGGGCGATGGCGACGCGCTGACGCTGGCCGCCGGACAATTGGTTGGGGCGATGATGACGTTGGTCGATCAGTCCCACCTGCTCGAGGACCGCGGTGACGCGTTCGCGTCGTTCGCTGGCTTTCAGCCCAAGCAGCAGCAGGGGATATTCGACATTTTCGAAGGCCGAGAGCACCGGGAAAAGATTGAATGTCTGGAAGATGAAGGCGATGTTGCGGGCCCGGAAATCGGTCAGGGCGTTGTCGGACAACGCCGCCACGTCCTGGCCGCAGACGAAGAGGCTGCCGGCGGACGGCGCGTCGATGCAGCCGATGAGATTGAGCAATGTCGTTTTGCCGCTGCCGGAGGGGCCGACGATCATGGCGAAGCGTTGGCGTGGAATGCTGAAGGAGACGCAGGTCAGGGCCGGGACCGTGACGTCTCCCAACCGGTAATTTTTTGAGACATTGTCGAGCGCCACCACCGTGGCGATCTTCGAATTGTCAGGCAAGGCAGCCTCCCACTTATCGAAAGATCTTGAGTACCCATTGGTACTGTCTTATAGAGTACCTTCCGGTACTGAGTCAAGGATGTGATGAGCGAGTCAGAGGCAATCGGCTGTGATCCCCGTGAGGAGGAAATTCTTCGCGCGGCTTTCGCCGAATTCACTGAGAGGGGGTTTCACGGCGCCACCATGCTGGCCGTCGCCGGCCGGGCGCGCGCTTCGAAGGCCACTCTTTATGGACGTTTCGGCAACAAGGAAGGACTTTTTCAGGCGCTGCTCGAATGGGGATGCCGGCAGACGATGGCGGATTTGCGTTCGATCGTCGATGACGTCGGTCGCGATCCCAGAGAGGCTCTGGCCGATTGCGCCGTGAGATTGCTTGTTTCGATGAGTTCGCCGGGCGCCTTGGCGTTATTGCGCATCGCCATCGCCGAGGGTGGCCGCCAACCCGAGATCGGCCTGATCTTCTCTCGCCTGACGCGGGAGCCTATCGTCGCTTTGATCCGCCAACTCGTTGAGCGGATGATGCGCGCCCAAATAATTGTGGCCGACGATCCCAGCGAATTTGGCCGAAGTTTCATCGGCATTCTTCGGGGAGATTTGTTTTATCAGGCGCTGTTGGGCACCGTGCCGCCTCCTGCGACGGAGGACCTTGAGCGATTGGCGCGCCAAGCCGTGGCAAGGCTGCTTCGCGCGTTCGCCCCTCAAACGGCGCTGTAAAGAGAACCGCAAGGCAGACCGGATCGGCGAGATTTCTCGATCTTCAGAGGCATTCGCGGTAAAACTGGCCATCGATTCCAGTTCTGGACATCGCGCGGAGTTCTTTCATGCCCCTTGCCCAACCCCTGACTTATTCGGATGCCGAACTGCGGCGAATCCTCTCCTCCGTCAAAACCATCGCCATGGTCGGCGCGTCGGCCAATCCCGAACGGCCGAGCCACGAGGTCATGGCCTTCCTGCAAGGCAAGGGCTATCGGGTGATCCCGGTCAATCCCGGGCTCGGCGGCCAGCAGCTGTTGGGCGAAGTGGTGTTTTCCCGACTGGCCGATATGCCGGTGTCGGTCGACATGGTCGATGTGTTTCGCGCCTCCGAGGCCGTTCCGGGGATTGTCGATGAAGCCATCGCCATCGGCGCCAGGGTGCTCTGGACGCAGTTGGGGGTCCGCCACGACGAGGCGGC
>DATNIV010000078.1:0-9448 GCA_035604255.1 Telmatospirillum sp.
TGGCGGCCGGCCTCCGTGCCGGCGTCCGCCGCGTCGCTCCGTCGAGATCAGCGGGAGACGGCGTAAAGGGCGGGATCGGTCAATCCAGCCTCGGCGAATCCTTTGAGACGCAATTTACAGGCGTCGCAATGCCCACAGGCATGCCCTTCGGGAGAGGGATCGTAGCAGCTGGTGGTCATGCCATAGTCAACACCCAAGGCAAGGCCCGTGTGAATGATCTCCGCCTTCGAAAGAGCGATCAATGGCGTCTCTATGGTCAGGCGGCGGCCATCGCCCACGGCCGCCTTGGTCGCCAGATTGGCCATCGCCTCGAACGCCGCGATAAAGTCCGGTCGGCAATCGGGATAGCCGGAATAGTCGACCGCGTTGACGCCGATATAAATGGCTTGGGCCTGTTCCACTTCGGCCAGCGCCAAGGCAAAGGACAGGAAGATCGTATTGCGCGCCGGCACATAGGTAATCGGGATCCCGTTGGCCATTTCGCCGTCGTTCCGATCCTTCGGCACGGCGATATCCGCGGTCAACGCCGAACCACCGAAGGCTCTCAGATCGATATCGGCCACCATATGGCGGACCGCCCCCAGAGCCTTGGCAACGCGGGCGGCGGCGGCCAATTCATGAAGATGCCGCTGCCCATAGCGAAAGGAAATAGCCAGGGGGGCGAACCCGCGATCGCGCGCAATGGCAAGACAGGTCGCCGAATCGAGGCCTCCGGAGAGGAGAACGACGGCTTTTGGTGGCGAAGACTGAGTCACGATCTTACTCCCATGCGAGCAATGGTCGCCGTGGTGCTGTGGCCTTCGGCGAGATCGGCCAACACCACCCTGCCCCCCCAGCCTTGAACCAGATCGGCGCCGACCACCTGATCGACCGTATAGTCGGCCCCCTTCACCAAGACATCGGGAAGCAATGCCGAGATCATTTCCAAAGGCGTGTCTTCGTCGAAGATCACCACCAGATCGACGTTGGCCAATGACGCCAGCACCGTGGCCCGAGACAATTCGGATTGGACGGGCCGGCTCTCGCCTTTCAGTCGCTTGACCGACTGATCGCTGTTGAGCCCCACCACCAAACGGTCGCACTGGGCCCGCGCTTGCGTCAACAACGAAATATGACCGGGATGCAAGAGATCAAAGCAACCGTTGGTGAAACCCACCTTCTGTCCCTTGCGGCGCCAACGAGCCACTTGATCGATCGCAGCGGCGCGACTGGCCACTTTGGCCTCGACGGCATCGATTTCAGAATGATGAAGCGATGCCACCAGATCGGACGCATAGACCACCGCCGTTCCCACTTTGCCAACCACGATACCCGCCGCCAGATTAGCCAGTTGAGCCGCTTCAGGAAGCGGCGCGCCGGCGGCTATCGCCGCAGCCATCGCCGCCACCACCGTATCGCCGGCCCCCGAAACATCGAACACCTCGCGCGCTTCGGCCGGCAAATGGCGGACACTCCCATCTTGGGTCACCAACGTCATGCCGTCTTGACTCCGGGTCACCAACACATTGGCAATGGCGCAGTCCGCGATCAATCGCCGCGCCGCCGCGACGATCGCGTCGTCGTCATCCACCGAAAGGCCTGTCGCCTCGTGCAACTCTTTGCGATTGGGCGTGACCAGCGTGGCGCCGGCATAGATCGTGTAGTCGGTCCCTTTGGGATCCACCACCACAGGCCGCCCCGCCGCCTGGGCGCCATCGATCAGACTGCGAATCATCGCTTTCGAGAGCACCCCCTTGCCATAGTCGGAGAGCACGACAACCCCAACCTTGGGTAGCAATTTTATCGCGCCGGTCAGCAGATCATCTTGGCTGGTGGACGCCAGAACCGCCGACGTTTCACGATCGGTCCGCAGCAATTGCTGCGAACTCGCCGAAAAGCGGGTCTTGATGGTGGTTTGCCGTCCCTGTTCGACGACCAGCACGGGATTGACCTCCGCATGTTCGCCGATCAGTCGGAGCACTTCGCGCCCCGCCATATCGTCGCCGACCAGCGACACGAAGTGCGGAGACGCCCCCAAGGCAACCAGATTGCGCACCACATTGCCGGCGCCACCCAGCATGGCCGTCTCACGCCTCACGCGAAGAACGGGAATCGGCGCTTCCGGCGAGATCCGCTCGACATCGCCATAGACGAATTGATCCAACATCACATCGCCCACGCAGAGGACGGACACCTGCTTGAGGGCGAAAACGCGCGCGGCTAAGACGGAAAGGTCTGTCATGTCCAATGATCTCGCCAAAAATTCTTCGGGTTGGCTAACCCAACCCTGATCCGGTTGCAAGGAGATTGGTGATTTCTTCTCTGGTTGACCCGGATGGGCGATGCTATCTGTAGGGTCACGCGATGCGCTGGCATCGGGCGCAACCCGACCGATATTGGGGCGAAAGGCAAAAAAATGAACATTCCGGTTCCGGGAGGTGACGGGCCCGAAATCGTAACCCAGGAAAGTCTTTTACTGGGCGCGGCCGAAAGAATTAGCCGGATTCGCGATGGCCGGGTGGCTGTGCATATCCATCTTTCGCGCCTGAGGCCGCAGAATCGGCAGGACGGCCACGTTCGCATCGCGCTTCGCATGCTTGAACCGATCGTCAATGCCTATCGCGGTCAAATGTTCCTCCTGGGAACATCGGACATCGTCTTCATGATGAAGGATCCTTACGTCACCGACGTCGAGAATATGATCTATAAGCTCCGCGCGCTGTTCTCCAAGGATCCGCTCACCTTCCAGGACGGCGGCGATGGCCAGGACAAGTTCTGCACATGGTATGAGTTGGGCGAAAGTGGCGACTATGAGGAGTTTCTTCAGGTCGCCCGCGCGGCAACCGCCGCAGCCCGGAAGCGCGTGCGGGAGAAAGACGCAGCCCCCGCGGAACGGCGGTCGATCGACAGCAAAATCCTCGGCGAGGTTCTGACGCGCCTGGCCACGATGGACGTCTCCAAATTGATCCGCCGTCAAGCCGCGATGGTGATCGCCAAAGAAACGCAAGCCGTCGTTTTGTTCCAGGAATTCTTCGTGGCGATGGCGGAATTGCAGAGGGTCTTGGCGCCCGACATCAATTTGATGGGCAACCGCTGGCTGTTTCAGCATTTGAGCCAGACTCTCGACCTCAGGGTCTTGGGGGCGTTGACCGGCATGAAACTGCGAGCGCAACCCAATGTCTATAGCCTCAATCTGAATATCAGCGCGGTCGGCGACCGCGCCTTCGAACAGTTCGAAACACACGTCAAGGGGCAGGCCGGGATCTCCGTCGAAATGCAGATTCTCGACATTCTCGGCGATAGCCGTGGCTTCTACGCCACCCGCCAAACATTGCGAGACCGCGGCCATATGGTGACCATCGACGGCTTGAACGAACTGACCATGCAATTCCTGGACATTACGCAGTTCGACGCCGACCTCTATAAAGTGACCTGGAGCCCCGACATGACGGAAGGCGAGCACGCCCTCACGATGTCAAAAGCCGTCGCCACAATCGGCGGCGACAAAATTTTGCTTGCTCGTTGCGATTCCGAAGCCGCCATCGGTTGGGGCCTGAACCGCGGCATCAAACGGTTTCAGGGCCGATATATCGATACCATGCTCGCCGCCTTCACGATGCAATCCTGCGACAAGGCCAGCGCCTGCACCCTGGCGCAATGCACCAATCGTCACGCCGTCATCGCCGGCCCGTTACGCAGCGAATGCGGCAATAATGACATGCTGGATTCCTCGCCGGTGATGCGAGCGCCCCGCGCGCGCAGTCAATAGGGAGACGCAGCCCTTGAGCCCCACTTTCGAACGCCCAATAACCGAACAGCAGAAGGAAATCGCGCAGCGACTTCCGGCAGGCGAAAATCTGCTGCTCGATTATCTCCACAAACTCGAACGCCATCGTCGGGGGCGGCGCGCCGTTCTTGCCCGCCTGTCCAGTCTGCAGGCGGTCAACAGGCGCGAACATCATATCCGGATTGCCAGCAGCACGTTCGAGCCCATGGTCAAGCAATTGAAGGGACAGGTTTTCACCTTATCGAATTGCGACCTCATTTTTGTTTTCAAAGAAATAGCGCTGCATGAGGTGGAAAGCGTCATCGTCAAACTGCGCTTCATGTTCAACGAAGACCCGGCTCTGACCGACGAAGGCGTCGGCAACCGTCCCAGCTTTTTCGATTGGTTTCTGCTCGAGCGCGACTACGACAGCTTGTTGCATCTGGCCCAACGGATGGCCAGCGACGAAGAACAACGGCGCAGCCAAGAGCAGATGAACAGCAATAAGCCGATCGCCCATCGGCGACCGGTTCGTCGCGGGGAAGCGCTGACCACCGAGATGTTGGCCAAACTGGAAGACGCGTTGGCCAGCGCCGATCTGGCCAACATGCTCCGCCGCCAGGCGGTGTGCGCCATCGTCGGGAATACCCCGCCACAACCGGTTTTCAACGAATTGTTCATTTCCATTGCCGATTTGCGCGAGACTTTGCTGCCCAAGGTGAATTTGGCGTCGAGCCCTTGGTTGTTCCAACAGCTCACCGAGACCCTCGACCGCCGGATTCTGTCGCTGCTCAATAAGCATGACGACCGCACGGTGGACGGCGACATCAGCATCAATCTCAATGTCCAAACCCTCCTCGCCCCGGAATTCTTGGTGTTCGACGACAATATCAAAGCCAGCATGCGCGGCACGATGGTTCTCGAACTGCAGAAGGTCGACATTTTCGCCGATCTCGGCGCTTTTTTGTTCGCCCGTGATTTCGCCCATGACCGCGGTTATCGGATCTGCATCGACGGGGTGAACATGGAGTCTTTGCCCTTCGTCGACCGGGTGAGGCTTGGCATCGATCTGGTGAAAATCGTCTGGGATTCGGCCATGATGGATGGAACGCTTCCCAATGGCGAAACGATCGAGACCTATGTCGACCGCTGCGGTCCATCCCGATCGATTTTGTGCCGATGCGATGCGCAGGATGCCGTCGACTTCGGTCAATCGATGGGCATCACTCTGTTTCAAGGACGCCATGTTGAAAATATGCTGGCCGCCGCCACCGCCGCCAAGCGAGGCATTTTAAGCCGCAGACGCTAGCTCTTTCGACTGGCGGAGATCTCACGTTGGTTTCATAGTCAACGCCATGATTCCACCAGCGATCGAAGTCACCCATCTGGTCAAGCGCTATGGTGATGTCGTCGCCGTCAACGACATCAGCTTCACCGTTGCGCGCGGCACCACCGTCGCCTTGCTGGGCGGAAACGGCGCGGGGAAAACCACCACATTGTCGATGCTGCTGGGAATATTGCTTCCCAGTTCCGGTCAGATCCGCGTATTGGGCGAGAATATGCTGACACACCGCCACCGGGTGTTGCCGAGGGTCAACTTTTCCTCGCCCTATGTCGATCTGCCGCATCGCCTGACGGTTCGGGAAAATTTGACCGTCTACGCCCATCTTTACGCGGTTCCGCACCCCAAGAAGCGAATCGCCTTGTTGGCCGAGATGTTCGACCTGGCACCGTTACTGTCGAGACCGGCCGGCAGTCTGTCCGCCGGACAAAAAACGCGCGTCGCCCTGGCCAAGGCGCTCTTGAACGAACCGGAACTCTTGATGCTCGACGAACCCACCGCCTCGCTCGATCCTGACACCGCCGATTGGGTGCGCGGCATGTTCCAGGATTTTCAAAGGAGAACCGGCGCCACCTTGTTGCTCGCCTCTCACAATATGACGGAGGTGGAACGTCTCTGCGACGATGTGCTGGTGATGAAAAACGGGACGATCGTCGACAAGGGATCGCCGCGGGCTCTGTTGGCGCGATACGATCGCCCGACGCTCGAAGACGTCTTTCTCGATATCGCGCGCGACCGGCGCGGCAAGGGCGGGGCCATTCCATGAGCGATCCTTCACGGCACGCCGCCCCTTTGTTTTCCTGGCGCCGTGTCTACGCCATGGTGCTGCGTCATGTCTATTTGATGCGAGGATCGTGGACCCGCATCGCCGAAGCGATCTATTGGCCCCTGATCAATGTCGTGGTCTGGGGCTTCATCAGCCAATTCATGGCGGGTCACAGCGACTGGGTGGCGCGGGCATCCGGGGTCTTTCTCGGCGCGATCATGCTTTGGGACGTGATGTTCCGTGGAAATTTGGGGGTCGCTTTGTCGTTCCTCGAAGAAATGTGGTCGCGCAACCTTGGACATTTGTCGGTCAGTCCCTTGCGCCCCCTGGAACTGGTCACATCCATGCTATGCATGAGTCTGATCCGCCTCTTGGTCGGCATGGGGCCCGTCGCTCTGCTGACCATTCCCCTTTACCATTATTCGATTTTTTCGTTGGGCCTGCCGCTGCTGGCCTTTTTCATCAATCTGCTGGTGACCGGATGGTCGGTCGGTCTGGCTGTCTCGGCGATGGTGTTGCGTTATGGCCTGGGCGCCGAAAGTTTGGCCTGGGTTTTGATTTTTGCACTGGCGCCCTTGTGCGGCATCTATTATCCGATCAGCGTCTTGCCGGAATGGCTGCAGAACATCGCATGGTATCTGCCGCCGTCTCATGTCTTCGAAGGAATGCGCTCCGTGATGTTCGGCCAAGGTTTTCCATTGAACGAATTGTTGACCGCCATCGCCTTGAATGTCATAGGCCTCACTGCCGCGATCCTTCTCTTTCTCCGTGTCTATCATGTGGCGCGGGTGAAAGGTTTGTTCCTGGGAATGGGCGAATGACGCTTTTGACATCGATGAACGATTCCTGCCGCAAGGGCTGTCGCTGGCCCAGCCCGTTGTGCCGCAAGCGGAATTGCCCGCTGAAGGACAATGCCGACGATCAATTTTCAACCGCGTCGGCGGCGCGTGACACCGTGACGAAACGGCCGCCGCTGTTCGCCGCATTGCATCTGGCGATCGCCTTTCTCACACGCCTTCCCCTGCCGGCGCCGCGACTGATGGGAAGCAGCACCCTGGCCGCGGCCATGCATGTGTTCCCGCTGGCCGGCGTCGTTGTCGGCGGGCTCGGCGCGGCATCTTACGCGCTGGCCTCCTGCGTGCTGCCCCCTGTTCTGTCCGCCACGCTCGCCGTCGCCGCCATGGCCGCCGCCACCGGTGCCATGCATGAAGACGGTTTGGCCGACATCGCCGACGGGTTCGGCGGCGGTGCCGATCGGGAGCGAAAGCTCGCCATCATGAAAGACAGCCGGATCGGCAGCTACGCGGCCGTGACCCTGGTGGTGAGTCAGTTGCTCAAGATCTTCGCCATCGCCGAACTGGCCAAACCGGGATTGGTGACCGGCGCGCTGATCGCCGCCCACGCCTTAGGCCGCGCCGCCATCCCGCTGGCCATGCAATTGCTTGTTCCTGCCCGGGAGAGCGGCTTGGGGGTTGCTGTCGGCCGGCCGGCGCCCAGCACCGCCGGAATCGCGGCAACGCTGGCTTTGGTCATCGCCGCCATTGGGTTGCCGGCAGGCGCCGCCTTTGCGGCAAGCATGGCTGCCGCCGTCATGACATTGGCCGTGGCCTGGCTCGCCTGGCGCCAGATCGGCGGACAAACCGGCGACGTTCTGGGAGGCATCGAACAGGTCGCCGAAATTGCCGCCCTGCTGGCCGTGGTCGCCCTGCGATGACGCAAACGTTATGAGCATGCACGCCAATAGCCGTTGGTGGTGGCTGCGCCACGCGCCTGTGCCCGACCCGGAGGGGCGTATTTCCGGTCGCCTGGATCTGCCCTGCGACACCTCGGACGCCGAATGGTTCAGCATTCTGGCCAACCGCCTGCCCCGCAACGCCGCTCTTGTGGAAAGCGGGCTGATCCGCTGCGGCCAAACCATCGGGGCGCTCGAAGCCGCAGGTCTGCCGTTGCCGCCGGCGCAAATCGAACCCGGCTTGGTGGAGCAGGATTTCGGGCGATGGCAGGGGCGCGCCTGGGGGGCCTTGGCCTCGATCCAAGACCCCGACTTGGCGAATTTCTGGCAAAATCCAGCCACGACCACCCCTCCTGGCGGTGAAAGCTTTTCGTCAATGATCGAACGGGTGCGCCCCGTCATCGAACGATTGTCTTCGGAATTGGCGGGACGAGATATCTTGGCCGTCGCCCATGCGGGAACCATCCGCGCAGCCTTGGCCATCGCCCTTGATATTCCGCCAGAATCAGCACTGTCCTTCGTCATCGAACCCTTGTCCCTCACCCGTATCGATTCGGTCGATACCGGCTGGCGCGTGGTCGGCGTCAACTGGCTCCCCTCATGAGCGGGCTTCCCCACCCGGCCAGCCTGTGTTAAAAGCCCGAGCCATGAATTTTCTCGATTTCGAAAAACCGATAGCCGAACTTGAGGGGAAGATCGAGGAGTTGCGCCATTTGAGCGACTCCGACGAGATCAATATCGCTGAAGAAATCAATCGCCTGCAGATCAAGGTTGATAAGCTTCTGCGTTCCACTTACGGCAAGCTGACACCTTGGCAGAAGGCCCAGGTCGCGCGGCATCCCGATCGTCCGCATATGTCCGATTACATCGGGCGGCTGATCACCGAGTTCACACCTTTGGCCGGCGATCGCACTTTCGCCGACGACAAAGCGATCATTGGTGGATTGGGTCGCTTCCGCGGCCAATCGGTGATGGTCATCGGTCACGAAAAGGGCCGTGATACGGAATCGAGGGTGCGCCACAATTTCGGCATGGCCAAACCAGAGGGCTATCGCAAAGCGCGGCGCCTGATGGAAATGGCCGACCATTTCCATGTGCCGGTCCTGACGCTGGTCGATACCGCCGGCGCTTACCCGGGAGTCGACGCCGAGGCCCGCGGTCAGGCGGAAGCCATCGCCCGTTCGATCGAGACCTGTCTCGACGTTCGCGTGCCTCTGCTTTCGGTGATCATCGGTGAAGGTGGCTCGGGCGGAGCGATTGCGCTCGCCACCGGCAATGTGGTGCTGATGCTCGAACATGCCATTTACTCGGTCATCAGCCCCGAAGGCTGTGCGTCGATTCTGTGGCGCAGCGGCGATGCCGCCAAGGATGCCGCCGAGGCTCTCCGCCTCACCGCGCAGGATCTGCGGGCGCTCGACGTCATCGACGACATCGTGCCCGAACCCCTGGGCGGCGCCCACCGCAATCCCGAGTGGACCATCGAGACCCTGGGCGATCGGATCGAACACTCCCTGAAAAGCCTGCTGCTGCTCGATGGCGGTATTCTCAGGGCGCGACGCCGGGACAAATTCCTCGAGATGGGAAAGATCGGGCTCGCTTAACCGCTATTGACGCCGAGGACCAATCGGCCTGCAATGGGCCCCGTTTGAACGCACTCTAACTTATTGAATAGAGGCGGATTCAGCTTTTGGCTCTAGCGAGTGAATTGTGAAAACAGCCATCCGCACGTCCCTGGTGATCATCGCCTTTTCTATCGGCATGGGACATTTTGCCGCCTCTGCCGCCACACTCATCACCGAGGAAGAGGCGCTTCGCCCCATCGCACCGCCGATGGAGACACCGAGAGCCATCACACGAGGCCCT
>DATNIV010000079.1:0-6329 GCA_035604255.1 Telmatospirillum sp.
ACATGGGCGTCCGGCAGCCAGGTGTGCACCGGCCACATCGGGACTTTCACGGCGAAAGACGCGAAGAAGGCCAGCCACAGCCACAACTGCATGGCCGCCGGGAACGGATGGGCGATCAAAACCTAGATATCGGTGGTGTGAGCGTCGAAATACATGGCCAGAATGGCCAGAAGCATCAGCACCGAACCCAAAAGCGTATAGAGGAAGAACTTGAAAGCCGCGTAAACCCGCCGTCCGCCCCCCCAGATTCCGATGATGATGAACATCGGAATCAAGACCGCCTCGAAGAAGACATAGAACAAGACCAGATCCAGGGCGCAGAACATCCCCACCATCATGGTCTCGAGGATCAGGAAGCAGATCATATATTCCTTGACCCGCGTCTGCACCGCCTCCCAGGCGGACAGGATGCAAAGCGGCGTCAGGAAGGTCGACAGCAAGACGAAGAACAAGGCGATACCGTCGACGCCCATCTTGTAGGAAATATCGAAACCCGGCAGCCAACGGGCCTGATCGACCATCTGGAAATCGGCGGTGGCCGGATTGAAATTCGCCCACACCAGCAGCGACACCAGGAAGGTCGCCACGCTGGTCAGCAGGGCGACATTGCGCGCATTGCGCGCCACCACCTGAGGTTCGCCCTGGATCGAGAGGATGAACGCCGCGCCCAGCAAGGGCAGGAACGTCGTGATGGAAAGCAAAGGCCAGTCAATCATCACGCATCACCCCACTTTGACGACGTACCAGGTCACGAACGCCGCGACACCGATCAACATGGCGAAGGCATAGTGATAGAGATATCCGCTTTGCAGCGCACTGGTGCGCCTCGCGATATCGCGTGTCACCGCGGCCAAGCCGTCGGGACCGCAAGCATCGATCACCGCGCCGTCGCCCCCCTTCCACAGACCATTTCCCAGCCAGAAGGCCGGTTTGACGAACAAAAAGTCGAAAAGTTCGTCGAAATACCATTTGTTGAGCAGAAACCGATAAATGCCCGGAAACCGACTGGCGAGAAAACGCGGCAGGGATGGCGCTAAACTATACATCACATAGGCCAGCGCGATCCCGCTGACGGCGACGATGGTCGGCAGCAGGCTGATCGTCGTCGGCACATGATGAGCGTTGTGCATCGCCTCATGGCCGTCGAGCAGCAGGATCGACTTGCTCCAGAAACGCCCCATGCCCTCGCCGACAAAATCCGCATGTCCGACATAACCGGCGAAAATGGCCCCGGCCGCCAACACCATCAATGGCACGGTCATCACCGCAGGCGATTCATGGACATGGGCCATCACATGCTCGTCGGCCCGAGGCCTGCCGTGGAAGGTCAGGATCAACAGCCGCCAGGAATAGAACGCGGTCAGAAAAGCCGCGGCGACCCCCAGAACATAGGCGAACTGCCCAACCAGCGTCCCCGCTCCCCAGGCCGCTTCCAAAATGGTGTCCTTCGACCAATAGCCCGAAAAGGGAGGAACCCCGGCGAGAGCGATGCTGCCGATATACATCAGCACGCAGGTCAACGGAATGCGCCGCCAGATACCGCCCATGCGACGGATATCCTGTTCGTCCGACATCGCGTGGATCACCGAACCGGCGCCCAGGAACAGCAGCGCTTTGAAGAAGGCGTGCGTGAAAAGATGGAAGATACCGGCTTGGTAGGCCGACACGCCGATAGCGAAGAACATGTAGCCGAGCTGCGAGCAGGTCGAATAGGCGATGATCCGCTTGATATCGTTCTGGACGCAACCGACCGTCGCCGCGAAGATCGCCGTCAGGCCGCCGACCACCGTCACCACATTGAGCGCGACTTGGCTATATTCGAACAAAGGCGACATCCGGGCGACCATGAAGACGCCGGCGGTGACCATCGTCGCCGCATGGATCAAGGCGGAGACCGGCGTCGGGCCTTCCATGGCGTCGGGCAGCCAGGTATGCAGACCCAACTGCGCCGATTTACCCATGGCGCCGACGAACAACAGCAGGCAACACACGGTAATGGCGCCGGCATCCAGACCAAAGACATGCATCACGGCCGTCGCTTTGGACGGCGCGGCGGCGAAGATCGGGTCGAAATTGACCGTGCCGAACAGGACGAAGATGCCGAAGATGCCGAGCGCAAAGCCGAAATCGCCGACGCGATTGACGACGAACGCTTTGATCGCCGCGGCGCAGGCCGACGGCTTTTCATACCAAAAGCCGATCAAGAGATAGGAGGCGACGCCGACGCCTTCCCAGCCGAAAAACAATTGCACCAGATTGTCCGATGTCACCAGCATCAGCATGGCGAAGGTAAACAGCGACAAATAGCTCTGGAACCGCGGAATCGACAGATCGTGATGCATGTATCCGATCGAATAGACATGCACCATGAAGGAGACCCAATTGACGACGATCAGCATCACCGCGGTCAATGTGTCGAAACGCAGAGCCCACTCCACCTCGCTATTGCCCGAAGAGATCCAGGTGAACAGCGAGAAGCTGGTGGGGTGACCGTTCAACACCACTTCGATGAAGATGGGTATCGACAGCAGGGCCGACAGGCCGACCGCCGCGCAGGTGACGAACTGCGCCCCTTTGTCGCCGATCTTACGGCCGAAAAGACCCGCAATGATCGCAGCGAGAAGCGGGAGGAAAACAACGGCTGTGTACATTCCCGCTTACCCTTTCATCTGATTGGCGTCTTGCACCGCGATGGTGCCGCGATTGCGGAAGAACACCACCACGATCGCCAGACCGATCGCGGCTTCCGCCGCCGCCACGGTGAGAACGAACATGGCGAAGATCTGTCCGACCAGGTCGTTCAAGAAATGCGAAAATGCGACGAAATTGATATTGACCGCCAACAGCATGAGTTCGATCGACATCAAGATAATGATGACGTTCTTGCGATTGAGAAAGATGCCGAAGACCCCCAGGGTGAACAGAATAGCGCCCAGCGTCAGATAATGTGCGAGCCCAATCTCCAACATCAGATCCCTCCTCCGCTCGGTACCTTGCGGATTTCCACCGAATCGGCTTTGGTCCGATAAACCTGTTCGCTGATCTTTTGTTTGCGCACGCCCGGTCGGCTGCGCAAGGTCAACAAGATGGTGCCGATCATCGCCACCAGTAGAATCAATCCGGAGATTTGGAACAGATAAAAATAATCCGTATAGAGCAGACGCCCCAACGCATCGGTGTTGGTCACCACAGTCGGATCGGGAATGTGCGAGCCGATCGACAAAGGCGCATCGGGCGCGAAGCTCCAGCTGCCGGCCACCAGCGCCAATTCCGCCAGCAGGATCAAGCCGATCAGCGCGCCGGTCGGCAGATATTGCAAGAACCCTTCGCGCAGCTTCAGATAGTTGATGTCGAGCAGCATGACGACGAACAGGAACAGCACCGCCACCGCGCCGACATAGACAATCACCAGGACCATGGCGAGAAATTCGGCGCCGGCCAGAAGAAACAGACCGGCCGCGTTGAAGAACGTCAGGATGAGGAACAGCACCGAATGCACTGGGTTGCGCGCCGAGATGACCATGACGGCGCTGGCCACGGCGACGCTGGCGAACAGATAGAAGACCAGAGCCTGGATCATGCGACGGCTCCCTCAGAAAAGGAAAAACCGCCAAGACGCCAAGACGCCAAGGCGCCTCCTCTTTCGTCATTCCCGCGAAAGCGGGAATCCATTGCCGCGGAATAACCGCACCATTTTGGTGGAGTAGATTCCCGCTTTCGCGGGAATGACGAAGACAACAATGACATCATTTTCCTTGGCGCCTTGGCGTCTTGGCGGTTCAAAATCTGGTGATTCATCGCGTCACCCCTCACCGGTAAGGCGCGTCGGCGGACAGACGGGCGGCCAGTTCCGCCTCCCAGCGATCCCCGTTGGACAACAATTTGGCCTTGTCATACATCAGCTCGGCTCGGGTCTCGGCGGCGAACTCGAAGTTCGGACCTTCGACAATGGCATCCACCGGGCAGGCTTCCTGGCAAAAACCGCAATAGATGCATTTCGTCATATCGATATCGTAGCGCGTCGTGCGACGGCTGCCGTCGGCGCGCGGCGACGCTTCGATGGTGATCGCCTGCGCCGGACAAATCGCCTCGCACAGTTTGCAGGCGATACAGCGTTCCTCGCCGTTGGCATAGCGCCTGAGCGCATGCTCACCGCGAAACCGAGGGCTGAGCGGCCCTTTTTCGTACGGATAATTGATGGTCACTTTGGGCGAGAAGAAATAGCGCAACGTCACCGCCAAGCCCGACAGCAATTCGGCCAACAACCAGGTGCGCGCGGTGCGATCCAAGAACGACATGGGTCCTCTCCTCACTTCGGCAACAGGTCGGCGTATTCCAGCACACCCGCCGTCAGCACCAGCCAGACAAGCGAGAACGGCAGGAACACTTTCCAACCCAGGCGCATCAATTGATCGAAGCGGTACCGCGGAAAGGTCGCCCGGATCCACAGGAAGCCGAACAGCAGCACGGAGACCTTCAACGCAAACCAGATGATCCCCGGCACTTGCGTGAAGGGCGCGAACGGCAGCGGCGAGAGCCAGCCGCCCAGAAACAAAATGGTGGTCATCGCGCAGACCAAAATCATATTGGCATACTCGCCAAGGTAGAACAGCGCGAAGGTCATGGCCGAATATTCGACATTGTAGCCGGTCACCAGCTCGGATTCGGCTTCCATCAGATCGAAGGGCGAGCGGTTGGTTTCGGCCAGGCAGGACGTGTAGAAAATGACGAACATCGGCAGATGCCAGAAAACGAACCAACCTCTTTCCGCCTGGGCATGCACGATATCCGACAGGTTCAACGAACCGACGCACAACAACACCGAAATCATCACGAAGCCGATCGAGACTTCATAGGACACCATCTGGGCCGCGGCGCGCAGGCCACCCAGGAAGGCATATTTCGAGTTGGACGCCCAGCCGGCCATAATGATGCCATAGACGCCCAGGCTGGAAATGGCGAACAGGTACAACACGCCGACATTGATATTGGCCAGGACCCACCCTTCGTCGAAGGGAATGACCGCCCAGGACACCAGCGCCAGAATGAAGGTCAGCGCCGGGGCGATGAAGAACACCACCTTGTTGGCGCCGGTCGGAATGATGGTTTCCTTGAAGAACAGCTTGAGGCCGTCGGCCAAAGGCTGCAGCAGCCCGAAAGGTCCCACCACATTGGGGCCTTTGCGTAACTGCATGGCACCAATGACTTTGCGTTCGGCAAAGGTCAGATAAGCCACCGCGACCAGCAGCGGAAGCACGATGGCCAGAATTTGGGCAACGATAACCGCCGTCCGCCAGACATAGCCCGTCCACACATCAGCCATGGGTCCCGCTCCTCTGATGAGCGCAGCCGACGAAGGTCGCAGTGCATTCCGCCATGGTCTTCGAAGCGCGGCTGATGGCGTCGGTCATATAGTAATTCTCGATGGACGACGCCAAAGGTTCGGCAGACGGGATTCCCTCGGCACCGAACGGATCCCAGTCCGACGGCATAATCCGATCGATCTTGCCGAAGGCCGGATTGATCTCAACTAAGCGTTCGCGGATCTCGGCCAGAGTGTCATAGGGAAGTTTCTGCCCCAACACCTCGGACAAGGCGCGCAGAATGGTCCAATCCTCCTTGGCGTCACCGGGTGGGAAGACGGCCATATAGGTTCGCTGGACACGTCCCTCGGTGTTCACATAGGTCGCGTTCTTTTCGGTGTAAGCGGCGCCCGGCAGGATCACATCGGCCCGATGCGCGCCGGCATCGCCATGGTGTCCCTGGTAAACGACGAACGCGTCGCCGAGACGCGCGACATCCACTTCATCGGCTCCCAGCAAATAGACCAGGCCGATCTCGCCTTTCCCGGCGCCGTCGAGAATTCCCTCGACATCACGGCCGCCGGCTCCCGGCAAAAATCCGATGTCGAGCGCGCCGACGCGGGCCGCGGCCGTGTGCAGCACGTTGAAGCCGTTCCACTCCGCGCTCACCATAGCCGACGATAGGGCGATCTTGCGGGCCAAGCCCAAAAGGATGGCGCCATCGGCGCGCGTCAGCGCCCCTTGACCGATGATCAGCATCGGACGCTTGGCGGCCTTCAGGATGGCGGCGAACGGATGCGTCCCCTCGGCAATCGCCGTCAGCAGGGCCGGATCGTCGCCCAGATGCTCATGCCGATAGGTCAGATCGGCCTTGGGCCCGACGGAGGCGACGGCGAAACCGCCCTTCAGCCAACGCTTGCGGATCCGGGCATTGAGCACCGGCGCTTCGGTTCTGGGATTGGTCCCGATCAGCAAAAGCGCATCGGCGGCGTCGATACCGGCGATGCCGCTGTTGAAAATATAGGA
>DATNIV010000080.1:0-6803 GCA_035604255.1 Telmatospirillum sp.
AAAACCGGGCCCACAGAAAAAGCAGCAGTCGCAGGCCCTGGCCGGGCCTGCACCGCATCACTTCGGAGGAGGCTTCCGATGGTCGCTGAAAAATCTACCTTGACAACAAAACCCCCATACGAGCCCGGCAATGACGGAAAATGAAGTGCCCCAGTCTGATCGCACGACGCTCTCGGTTCCTCAGCCCTTGTTGTTGCCGCCGATGTCGGCGACCCGGAGGATGTTGGTGTAACCGGGGCAGCCGAAGGGCACGCCGGCGGTGATGACGATACGCTCGCCGACCTTTGCGAAGCCTTCGCGCTTGGCGATGGCTTCGGCTTTGCTGCAGATCTCGGCGAAGCTGCGCGGCTTATCGGTGACGACGCTGTGCGAGCCCCAGACGATGGCCAGACGGCGGGCCACCTCGATGTCGGGGGTGATGCTGATGATCGGCTGCTCCGGCCGTTCACGGGCGGCGCGCAAGGTCGTCATGCCCGACGTCGTGTAGGTGACGATGGCCGGCGCGGCGACCGTGTGCGCCACCTGACGGGCCGCTGCGCTGATCGCGTCATTGATGGTGTTTTCCGGGTGCTGGCGCGAGGCCTTGAGATTGAGCAGATACTGCTCGTCCTGTTCGACCTGGGTGATGATGCGGTCCATCATCACCACGGACTCGATGGGGAAATCGCCGCTGGCCGATTCGGCCGACAACATCAGGCAATCGGCGCCGTCATAGACGGCGGTGGCGACGTCCGAGGCCTCGGCGCGGGTCGGCGCCGGCGCATGCACCATCGAATCCAGCATCTGCGTGGCGACGACCACCGGTTTGCCGGCGCTGCGGCAAGAGCGGACGATGCGCTTTTGCAGGATCGGCACCATTTCCGGGGGACATTCGACGCCCAAATCGCCACGCGCCACCATCACCGCGTCGGACAAGTTGACGACTTCTTCCAGATAGTCGATGGCCGAGGGCTTCTCCAGCTTGGACAGGATGCGCACGCGGTTGCCGACGCGGGCGGTCACCAGCTTGCGGGCCTGTTCGACGTCTTCCGGCCGCTGGACGAAGGAAAGGGCGATCCAATCGGCGCCCATGTCGAGGGCGAATTCCATGTCGGCGATGTCTTTGGGCGTCAAGGGCGAGATGGGCAGAACCACATTGGGAACATTGAGGCCCTTGTGGTTGGACAATTCGCCGCCGGTGATCACCGTGGTTTCGGCGAAATCGGCGCCATGCTTGCCCACGCGCAGCCGCAGTTTGCCATCGTCGAGCAGAAGGTCGGTGTCGGCGGTCAGCGCCGCGAAGACTTCCGGATGCAGCAGCGGGGCGCGCTTCTCATTGCCCGGCGTCGGATCGAGATCGAGGCGGAACGTCGCGCCGGTTTTCAGAACGATTTTATCGTTTTCGAATTTGCCGACGCGCAGCTTCGGTCCTTGCAGATCGGCCAGAACGCCGATCGGCCGGCCGACCTTCTTTTCGACGGCGCGGACAATGTCATAACGGGCCTGGTGATCGGCATGGGTGCCATGGCTGAAGTTGAAGCGAAACACGTCTGCTCCGGCGGTAAACAGCCCTTCGATGGCTTCCGCCGTCGAACTGGCCGGACCCAGGGTGGCGATGATTTTTGCTTTGCGGAGTCGTCGCGACATAGTCGTTCCTTAGAAGTAAGAGGGCCGTTTGATCAACGGCGCCGGATTGAAAAAAAGAGCGTGATAAGGGCGTTGAATGCGATGATCGAAACTGTCTTAAGGAAATAAAGGCGTCATCCGGCCAACATGTTGCGATCGCAAGCTTGCTTGCATCGATGGTCGACGTCAGACGATCCATTCCGCATGTCGGGCACGCCCAAAGGCAACGCGCGATGGACCGGCGAGGGAAAGCCCTAATTGGAGTAGGACAATGAGATAGATCGTGAAATTGGTCAAGTGGTATGGTCATCATCGACGCTTAACCGCTGTTCCGCAGACCGGCGGCGATGCCATTGATGGTGAGATGAATGCCGCGCCGCAGGCGATCATCGGTTTCTCCCGCGCGATAACGTTGCAACAAGGCAATTTGCAGGTGATTGAGCGGATCCAGATAGGGGAAGCGGGTCCGCATCGAGCGGGCGAGCAGGGGATTGTCGGCCAGGAAGGAGGTTTGCTCGGTGACGGCCAGGAGATAGTGGCGGGTCAGTTGCCACTCTTGCCGGATCCGGCTGAAGATATTCTCGGCGAGGGCCTGGTCGTCGACCAATTTGGCGTAGCGCGAGGCGATCACCAGATCGCTCTTCGAAAGGACCATGTCCATATTCGACAGCAACGTGCGAAAGAAGGGCCAGTCGCGATGCATGCGCTGAAGCAGGGGCAATCCATCCGGATTTTCGGCCAGCCACCCTTTGACGGCGCTGCCGAAGCCATACCAGCCGGGCAGCATCAGGCGGCATTGCGCCCAGGAAAAGACCCAGGGAATCGCCCGCAAGTCCTCAATGCGGTTGGATTTTGTACGCGACGCCGGGCGTGAGCCGATGTTGAGACCGAAGATTTCGGAAATCGGTGTCGACTGCCGAAAATATTCGGTGAACCCGGGCGTCTCATAGACCAGATCGCGATAGGCGTGGAAGGCCAGTTCCGACAGGCGCCCCATCACGTCATGGAAGGCCCCCGAGGGCTCCACCTTATTTTCCAGATCGACCAGAGTGGCTTCCAGAGTGGCGGCGACCAGCACTTCGAGATTGCGTCGTCCGACGTCTGGCGAGGAATATTTCGACGCGATGACTTCGCCTTGCTCGGTGATGCGGATCTGCCCGGAAACGGCGCCGGTTGGCTGGGCGAGAATGGCCTGATGGCTGGGGCCGCCGCCGCGGCCGACGGAACCGCCACGGCCATGGAACAGGCGGAGCAGGATCTTGTGGCGGGAAAACACATCGGCCAATCCGATTTCCGCCTGATAGAGTTCCCAACCGGAGGTCAGAAATCCGCCGTCCTTGTTGGAGTCCGAATATCCCAACATGACTTCCTGCTCGGCCCGACGCGATGCCAGGAAGGATCGGTAAACGGGCAAGGACAGCAGGCGGTCCATGATGGCCGGGCCCTGGCGCAGATCCTCGATGGTTTCGAACAGAGGAATGATGTTGACGCGGAGGTGGGGATTGGCGCCGACCGTCAGCAAGCCGGTTTCTTTGAGCAGCAAGGCGAGTTCCAAGAGGTCGGAAACCCCGCTGGTCATTGAGATGATGCTGTTGGTGATCGCCTCGTCGCCGTACTTTTCCTTGATCTCCCGGGCGGTATGGAAAATCGCCAATTCGCCCTCGGTTTCCTGGGAGTAGGTCAGGTGCGGCGAATAGAGGGGGCGGGGACTGGTCAATTCCTTGGTCAGAAGAGCGATGCGCTGGTTTTCATCAAGACTGGCGTAATCGTCGGTGCAACCGGCAGCCGCCAGGAGTTCCGCAACTGTCCGCTCATGCACGACGGAATTCTGCCGAAGATCGATCGGCGCCAAATGAAAGCCGAAGACCTGTATCGACAAGATCAGGTGCTGCAGACGCCGCGCCGTCAGCGTGGCTTCTCCGTGTGCCTTCAGGGACTCGGCCAAAACGATCAGATCGGCCGCGAACTCGCGGGCGTTGGCATAGGGTTCGGCTTTGCCGATGCTATGGCGCAGCGGTTCATAGTGGTTGAGCGACCAGGCGGTTGCGGCGAGGCGTGCGTAAATGCCGATCAGAGCACGGCGATAGGGTTCGTCGGCGCGGTGCGGCGAGCGATCCGGCGACCGTTCGGCCAGCGCCGCCAGTTCCGGCGAGATTTTGACCAGAAGCTGCGAGAGCGGCAGATCGGCGCCCAATTCATGAACTTCGGCCAAATAATAATTGAAGGCCGAGATCGATTGCAGGCGCACCGCATCTTTGAGAATGGGCGCCGTGACGAAGGGATTGCCGTCGCGATCGCCGCCGACCCACGACCCGATCTTGAGCAGCGGCGGCAGGCGCCAGTCGCGATTGGGGTGGCGGCGCTTCAGCAGACCTTCGAGTTGGCTGTAGAGGATCGGAACCTGGGAAAAGAAGGTATCGACGAAATAGGAGACCGCATTCTTCACTTCGTCGATGACGGCCAGACGCTGCGGTCGCAGCATCCTGGTGCGCCACAAGGTGAGGACGGCGGCGTGCAGTTCCGCTTCATTGTCCTCGGTCTCCTCCGGCGTCAAGCGGATGCGGCCGCGGTTGTCGAGCAGCGAGGCGATCCGGCGTTGCAGCGACAGGATGCTTTTGCGCTGGACTTCGGTGGGATGGGCGGTGAGCACCGGACTGACCAGCATCTTGTCGACGCAGTTCTTCAGCATATCGGCGGTGACTTCCGCTTCGTCCAACCGTTCGAGCGCATGGGCGAGACTACCCTCCCGCGGCCTCGAATGGGCGATGGCATGGTCGCGGTTGCGCCGGATGTGATGCTGATCCTCGGCGAGATTGGCAAGATGCAGGAAGTAGGAGAAGGCGCGGACCACCGAATGGGCGGCGTCGAGCGAAAGCCCGTCCAGAATGTCGGCCATTTCCTGGCGGGCCGATTCATCTCCGTCGCGATTGAAGCGGACGGACGCTTGCCGGACATGTTCGACGGCGGCGAAGACCGCCTCGCCCTCCTGATCGCGCAAGACATCGCCCAGCAGGCGGCCAAGCAGACGGGTATCGTCGCGAAGCGGGCGATCCTTTTCGGCGGAATCGCGGGCCAAGGCGTTTTCGGGCGGGGCGTTCGGCGTGGTCATGTCATTTGGCCTTCTTCCGTAAGGGTCGCTTCTCGTCGTCGGAGGCGATCACCTAAAGATGGGGAGGTCAGGTCTTGGGCAAGGGGCTGTCGAGGCGCGCCTGCAACAGGGCTTCCTTCAGCCGGCGCAAGTGGTGCGACAGGCTGGGGCCGCGCCGCAAGGCGACGCCGACTTCCAGGATATCGACGACCACCAGCTGCAGGAGCCGCGAGGTCATCGGGGTGTATTGTTCGGTGTCTTCGATCAAGGGCAGGCAGATGGGATGGCTGGCGATCTCGGCCAAGGCCGTTCCCGCCGTGGTGACGGCGATCACGCTGGCTTCGCGCTCGCGGGCCAGACGCGCCGCATTGACCACTTCGCGGGCCCGGCCGGTGTAGGAAAAGGACACCAAAGCATCGCCGCAGTTCAAGCTGGCCGCCGACATGATCTGCATGTGGGGATCGACATAGGCGACAACCGGGACATTGAGGCGGAAGAACTTGTGCTGCGCATCGATGGCCACCGCGCCCGAGGCGCCGGCACCATGAAATTCGATGCGCGCCGCGGCGGCGAGGACGTCGATGGCGCGATCGACCTGATCCCAATCGACCTTTTTGGCCAGATCGTTGACCGCGTTGATGGTCTGGGCGCAAATCTTGGCGGCCAAGACCGGAGCGCGGTCGTCCGGTTCGATGCTCTGATGAACGCCGGGGGTGCCGACGGCGATGGATTGGGCAAGCCCGAGTTTGAAGTCCTGGAAGCCGTCATAACCGATGGCGCGGCAGAAGCGCAAAACCGTCGGATCGCTGATGCCGCTTTCAGCCGCCATGGCCGAGATACCTTGCGAAATGGCCTTGCCGGGTTGGCTGAGGATGTAGTCGGCCACTTTTCGCTCGGAGGGGCGCATTTGGTCCATCGATGTGCGAATGCGCTCGAAAATGGATCCCTCATAACTTGTCATGTAAGTCACCTGATCTGGTCGTTTGGTCCCGATAATATTTTTTTTGGACGGCCTCGTCCGCATCGTGCCACAGCCGCGAGCAGAATTCTTCTCCCCTTGTGAACC
The DNA here is from genome assembly GCA_035604255.1 of Telmatospirillum sp. Classification (GTDB taxonomy): domain Bacteria; phylum Pseudomonadota; class Alphaproteobacteria; order Rhodospirillales; family Magnetospirillaceae; genus Telmatospirillum. Next base: position 5,760 of record DATNIV010000080.1, read on the forward strand.
GAGTGGCGTAAGGGGGGCAGGCATCTCATGGGATTTGCCGTCATATCGTCGAAATCAGCGTTCCGGGTTCACCTCGTCCTGCCGGGAACAGACACCCCGGTCGAGCCTCATTTTCAAAGCCGACGGGTTTCCGGACGGTGCCGAGAGAGTCGACAAACGCCCGGGAGAGGATGGCATATTAAACGCAGGGCTTCTTGACGGCAAGGGTCTTGTAGAAAATTTACACGGATGTGATCGGTTTCCGTCCTTGGTAACGCAACCATGGAAATTTTGTGCTTGATTTTAGGGAAAAGATTAGTAAATATCCAAACAGCGATAGAGCGATGGAACCGGCCGGGTCAATGCGCCCCCCTTTCCTCCCAGGTTCGGCCGGAGCGGGCCATCCCACTGTCGCCAGGATCCGCAGAACGAATTGCGTTTTCCACCGGAGTGGCCGCCTCCCCGGCCGCTCCGGTGCCTGCGGTTTTTCCGTCCCCTCTCCTCCGTCTTGCCCCTTGCTCGACATGGGCCCCCGGCTGTCCGGCACGACGATTGCCTGATAGCGTCAGCGCAAGTCTGTGATGAGGAAATGCAACCATTTATCGTCATTGCCGGACTTGATCCGGCAATCCATCTGTCGTCAGGGCGTCCTTGTCTAACGGAAAGGGCAAATGGACCCACGGGTCAAGCCCGTGGGTGACGAAAGAGAGGGCCCACTGGCGCCGGCCTCCGTGCCATTGAAAATGCGTTACGCCGTCTTTCCGGTGGCGTATCTTATTGTCAGTCCTAGCCCCAATTTCGTGCGATCAGGACATCGCGCGAAATGGCACATTATCTAAGTTCTAACGGGTAAATTGGTCTTACCGCTTGACCAAATCGGTTTTTTGAACAATTGTCCAGATGTCTCGTTGCTGCATTCGTCGCTAGTCGAGCAACCTACACTCAAGGATCTTGTCTGCCATGACCGCTCCCCTCACGCTTCATCCGGACCGGCTTCTGCCGGCCGAACCCGCCGCGCGTGACGCGGCACGCACGCTTTACCAATCCATCGCCGGCTTGCCGATC
>DATNIV010000081.1:0-2781 GCA_035604255.1 Telmatospirillum sp.
CCGTCTGGCGCTGGTGATCAAATCGGCGGAGACACCGCATGATTGTCAGACGTTGGCGAGCCGACGTCTCCAGGTGCGGTCGCTGCGGTCCAAAGGGGCTGCCGGCGCGGCGCAACTGCGGTTCGATGAGAAAGTGACTCTTTCGGCGGAAGAGGCCAGCGGCAATGATGGCCGTCAGCAATGGTTCGATCCGGCCAGTCCGATGCGCGTCCGCTTCTCTACCGAAGGCTTGCGCGACATCGATGTGGTCGGCACCTTTCCCATCGAATATGCCGTGGCTGTGCAAAACAGCGAGTACCATTTCACTTTGACGGCTTCCAGCGCCAAGGGCTGGGTCGAGGTCTCGACGGAGAAATGCAGCTTCCGGTGACGGGGCGGCGGTAACCTGGGGAATATTTTTTATCCGCAGATGACGCCGATGGGCGCGGATTTTACCTTCACGTCGCGTCTTTCGCCAAGCGCTCGCGCAGTCGGTCGCAGACCGTGCGAATGATCTTGATGCGCGCGTGATTTTTGTCGTTGCCTTCGATCAGGACCCAGGGGGCTTGGCGGGTGCTGGTCCGTTCGACCATTTCATTGACGGCCAATTCATAAGCCTCCCAATTGGCGCGATTGCGCCAATCCTCATCCGTTAATTTCCACTTCTTATAGGCGATGGTCTCGCGTTCCTTGAAACGGCGATATTGCTCGTCCTTGCTGATCTGAATCCAGAATTTCGCCAGCACCGTGCCGTGCTGGGCCAATTGCTCCTCGAATTCGTTGATTTCGGCATAGGCGCGCATCCATTCGTCGGTGAGCGCGAATCCTTCGACTCGTTCCACCAGGATGCGGCCGTACCAGCTGCGATCGAACACCGTGACGCGTCCCGCCCGTGGCAAATGGCGCCAGAATCGCCACAGATAATGGTGGGCGCGTTCTTCGTCCGTGGGAGCCGCGATCGGAATGACCCGGTAATCGCGCGCGTCGAGGCCGGCGGTGAGGCGGCGGATCGATCCACCCTTGCCGGCCGCGTCGACGCCTTCGAAGACCAGCAAGGTCGACAGTTTGCGCTCTTTCGCCTGGCGGCAGAGGACGGCCAATTCAGCCCGCGCCTGTTTCAAGGCTAGGCCATAGTCCTCTTTACCGACACATAACGTCATATCGAGCGCATCGAGCACGGTGCGGGGACGGATGGCGCCCTCGGGGGTTACGGTGACGGTCGGCTCCTTGGTTTTGCGTCCGCCTTTGCGCCGGGCCTCGGCGGCGGCGGTCTTCTCGATGTCGTCGCGATGGTCATGGACCTCGGTCAGCTCGGCTGAACGCTTCGTGTTCCACAGAGCGCGTTCCGCGGCAACCGTCAAAGCGCGCTGCGATCGGTCCGTCAAATGTTTGCGGATGGCGTCTCTGAGCGACGTCAGAACCGAGAGGCTGCGAAAGCGCGCATCTTCGCCTTCGACGATGATCCAACGGGTTTGCCCGGTTCCCGTGTGTTGCAAGGCCCGCTCGGCGGTCGAAATGAACTGGTCGTAGTGTTTCCAGTTTCGCCAATCGGACTTTTTGACCCGCCAACTTTGCAAGGGGTCCTTCTCCAGGCTTTTCAGGCGACGCTTTTGCGCATCCTTGCCCAGATGCATCCAAAATTTGAGGATCAGGGTGCCGTCTTCGGCCAACATTTTTTCAAAGGCCAGGATTCGTTTCATGCGTTCGTCGAAGGCGGGTGTTCCGATAAGCCCATGCACATGATCGAGAATGGGCCGGGAATACCAGCAGCTTTGGAAAAGGCCGATCTGTCCCGTGGGCGGCAGGTCGCGCCAGAACCGCCAGAACGTCGGGCGTTCCCGCTCTTCCTCGGAGGGTTCGTCATATGCCTGGGTGACGATCCACCGCGGATCCATCCATTCGTTGATCAGATTGACCGATTCTCCCTTGCCGGCGCCATCGACGCCGGCAAAAACGACGATGACCGGAAAGTCGGACGTTCGAAGCTCCTGCTGAAGAGCCAGAAGCTCGGTGCGCAGGTCATTGGAAATCCGGTCGAAATCTTCCTTCGAGACCGTTTGTCCCAGTTCCGCCGTTTGAAACATGCCTTTTCCTGCCTTCCTAGTGTTCCGTTTGCGAAATTCGAAGCACTTTGATCCAGGATCGACCGAATTTCGCAAACGATTAGAACACTAGGTTTATCAATAAGCGAGTGGTGCTTGATGTTTTTGAAACTCCGAAAATCGCGGGTGGCAAAGCTATCGGAATTTCAAAAACGCACCACGAGGGTGAGCGTTCATCGCCGTGGTCGGCGGACGAGCGATGCATCCACGCAAATTTATGCGAAGATGGACAGGCCATGGGTCCGCCGATATTCGTTCAGTGCAGTGCGGCAATTCTCCCTATGACAAGCCTATGACATGCAAAGCATGGGGGCAAGTGCAGGTGGGGGGTGGTTGCGGTCGTTTCTCACTGGATTATTATCCTGGACTATGCGACATCTTTCGCCGGTTTTTTTCCCGGCGCGCCCAATCTGCGGCATCGCCGCTCGTCCCGAGAAGCTCGCCGAAAACTGTCTTTAGGCGAGCCGTCTGCACAGCCGTTTGGAGGAGTATCATGACTGTACGCGTCGCCATCAATGGGTTCGGTCGCATTGGCCGTATGGTGTTCCGCGCCGCCACGAAGGAATTCTCGGACATCGAGATCGTCGCCATCAACGATCTGCTCGATCCGGACTATCTGGCCTATATGCTGAAGTACGATTCCGTGCATGGCCGTTTCCAAGGAGAGATTTCGGTCGACGGCGGTGCTCTGGTGGTCAAC
>DATNIV010000082.1:0-3723 GCA_035604255.1 Telmatospirillum sp.
GGAAAGGTTCGCGTCGCCCAAAAGGTGGAGGACCAATGGCAGGTCAACCAATGGGCAAAGAAGGCGGTCCTTCTCTCCTTTCGCCTGACCGTCAATGCGCTGATTGCAAACGGGCCGGGTGCTGCCACCTGGTACGACAAGGTGCCCAGCAAATTTGCAGGCTGGGATGCCGACCGCTACAAATCGGCGGGATTTCGCGCCGTTCCGGGCAGCATCGTCCGCCGCTCGGCCTATATCGCGCCCGGCACCATCTTGATGCCGTCCTTCGTCAATCTGGGCGCCTATGTCGACGAGGGCACCATGGTCGATACCTGGGTCACGGTCGGCTCCTGTGCCCAGATCGGCAAAAATGTGCATTTGTCCGGTGGCGTCGGCATCGGCGGCGTTCTTGAGCCGCTGCAGGCCGGCCCGGTCATTATCGAGGACAATTGCTTTATCGGCGCCCGCTCGGAAGTGGTCGAAGGGGTCGTTGTCGAAACCGGCGCCGTCCTCTCCATGGGCGTCTTTATCGGCGCCTCGACCAAAATCATCGATCGCGCCACCGGCGAAGTGTTCTATGGCCGCGTTCCGGCCTATTCGGTGGTGGTCGCCGGCAGCCTTCCCGGCAAGCCGCTGCCCGACGGCACGCCAGGCCCCAGCCTTTATTGCGCCGTCATCGTCAAAAGGGTTGATGAACGGACCCGCTCGAAAGTGTCGATCAACGAATTGTTGCGCGATTGAACAGCCTCACCGCCCCCCTGTCCCTGGCCCAAGCGCTGATCCGTCGGCCCAGCGTCACACCGGCAGATGAAGGCGCGCTCACGGTTCTGGAACAAGCGCTGACGGCGCTCGGCTTTCATTGCGAGCGCCTCACCTTCGGCGCCGAAGAAGGGCGGCCGCCGGTTGCCAATCTCTACGCGCGGCGCGGCGAGAAGGGGCCGAACCTCTGCTTCGCCGGACACACGGACGTCGTTCCGCCGGGGCAAGGCTGGACGGTGCCTCCCTTTGACGCCCAGGTGATCGGCGATCATCTGTACGGACGCGGCGCCGTCGATATGAAGGGCGCCATCGCCTGCTTCGTCGCCGCTGTCGCCCGCTTGCGCGGCGCCGACGACAACGCCAAATCGATCAGTCTCTTGATTACCGGCGACGAGGAGGGACGCGCCTTGGATGGCACCATGCGAGTCCTCGACTGGCTGGCCCAGCGCGGTGAAAAGCTCGATGCCTGTCTGGTTGGCGAGCCGACCAACCCCCTGCATCTGGGCGAGATGATCAAAATTGGCCGCCGGGGCAGCCTCAATGGCCGCCTGCGCGTCTTGGGGGCGCAAGGGCATGTGGCCTATCCGCATCTGGCCGACAACCCCCTGCCCCGCCTGATCGACATGTTGAAGGCGATCACCGCCCAGCCCCTGGACGCGGGAACCGCCCATTTCCAGCCATCGAGTCTGGTGCTGACCAGCATCGACGTGGGAAACATGGCCACCAACGTCATCCCGGCGGAGGGCCATGCCGCGTTCAACATCCGCTTCAACGACCGACACAGCAGCGCCAGCCTGGAACAGTGGCTCCGCGAGCGTTTCAACGAAATCGGTGGCGCTTACGAATTCGACGTCGAGATCTCCGGCGAAAGCTTCCTGACGCCGCCAGGGCCGCTCTCCAATACCGTCAGCCGCGCCATTGCCGAAATCACCGGTCGCACGCCGGAATTCAGTACGACGGGCGGAACATCCGATGCCCGCTTCATCAAAAACGCCTGCCCGGTCATCGAATTCGGACTGGCCGGACAGACCATGCACAAAGCCGACGAACGAGTCTCTTTGGCGGACCTCGAAGCCTTGACCCGGATTTATCAGCGCGTTCTTGAGACGATTTGGGACGACCGATGCTGAGCCTTGGCAACGTCCTGGCCGCTTTGGTGGGAATTGGGCGGATCTTGCGCTGGCGCACCGATGCCTTCGACAGCTTCGACAAAACAGCCCGCGGATTCTGGGCGTCGTTTTGGGTGGCGCTGGCGATCCTGCCGCTGTGGTGTTACGTGGTTGTCGATCAGATGGACAAAGTATCGCACCCATCGCCCGAGCGTTATTTCGCTTTGGAAGCGATCGCCTATGCCATCAGTTGGCTGGCCTATCCGCTAGTGATGGTGCGTATTTGTGATTTTCTCGATCGCTGGCCGCGCTATTACGCTTACATGGTCGCCTACAACTGGTTCCAGTTGGCGCAAACCCTGGCCTGGCTTCCGACGATCGTCTTGATGAGCTTGGGAGCACCGCGCGGGTTGGTTGCCATCGTCTGGCTCACCACCCACGGCGCGCTGATCATCTATGCTTGGTTCATCGCCCGCCGCAGCCTCCAAGTGGATGCTGGCACGGCGAGCGCCCTGGTGATCATCGACCTGCTTCTCGGCCTGTTGATCGACCGTCTGGCCGAATCACTGGCATGAGAAGCGATCGTCGTCTTTAGTTCAGCGTGGACAGACCCAACTCGGCGTTGGTCAACTGCTGCGCGCCAACCGCGGTCAACTGACCGTCGAAGCCGAAATTGACGAGAACGGCGAGAAGAATGGCGGCGGCATAAAAAGCGATCGAAAATTTGAGCATTTGGCTCTCCTGCGATGTAGTAAATTTACAAAACTTGCTTGAGCGGAGATTACCCTAGCCCTTCGCAATTGCGTTATGCAAATTTCTCAACCCCCGTCATCCAGAAGCGCAAACCCATGCACCGATTGCCATTTGTCAGAAATATTCCGCATGGCGAGCGCTGTCATCGCCCCGAAGAATTATGAGGATTACCCCCAATAATGTTCGCTTAAGCGTCGTCATTGCGAGCGTAAGCGAAGCAATCCAGAAAACATCGTAGTTGCTGGATTGCTTCGCTTACGCTCGCAATGACGGCGCTCTCTTCCGTGAAGAGCATTGGGGTTAACGCCCAGACCCGCAATTTGTGTTGAAAAAAACCACACTTTTTGCGGGGCAAATCATCCTCTTTCGACCACTCGACAAGCCATTCGCCTAAAGTGTGGAGTCTTTGACCATCCGCCATTGCCCCCTTACCCTCGTCATGCCCGATGCAATTCTTCGCGAAAAACAGATAAAACGATGGAACAGGGCCTGGAAGATAGAAAAAATCCAGGAGGACAATCCTGAGTGGCGTGATCTTTATCAGGATATACTCAATTAGAGCGGCCAAAGCAAAAAGGGGAGATGAATGAAACGCCTCGCGCCCTGGCTGGCTGTGTCTCTGATAGTCGCAGGAGGCAGTTTATTCAGCTTCAGGGTATTCATTGATGGTCATTGGCTGAAGGCACCATGGTTGTCCACTTGGTGGTTAGGTGCCTCGCTGTTGTTAAGCGCGCTTTGGATGATCGTATTCGTCAGTTCCCTGATCGCCGTGCGCTGGCGTGGACTATGGTTATTGATGGGCATGCCGGGTGTCATATTCGGGCCACTTATGCTTGCTGGCTTGGCCCAATCGATCGACAAATGGGTGGCTGGCGCCGAACCTGGAATGGAGACACACTGTTTCCCCTGATCCAAGGTAACAACACCGACAATCAGACTGCAGTCACTTCGGCGTTGAGCGCCAAATGGATCCCCGCTTTCGCGGGGATGACGAGATTACACTGACCACATGACCTCAAATACCTGCCGAAGATTTCTTCGACTTGATTGGCGCCCTAAGCCATTGCGGCGCCAGCGGTTTTTCGATCCGCACCACACTTTAGGCGAAGAGCTTGCCCGTTCG
>DATNIV010000083.1:0-2713 GCA_035604255.1 Telmatospirillum sp.
TGCCCACGGTCAATTGTGGATTTTTTCCAACGCCGAAGGCTCCTCGTCCGCGCCCCGGTTTAACCTTATCAATAGTAAGGAAATCTCGGATCAAGATGCGTTAAATCCCCATGCTGCAACGTCGATAGGAATATGTTACAGACATGCGCCGGCCAAAATTACCGGATCATGAGGTTTTTTGGATCATTATGCCCGTCATCACTCGTTTCGCCCCCTCGCCCACTGGCTTTTTGCATATTGGCGGTGCCCGCACCGCGTTGTTCAATTGGCTGTTCGCTCGACACAACGGTGGAAAATTCCTTTTGCGTATCGAAGACACCGATCGCGCCCGCTCGACCCAGGCTGCCGTCGACGCTATTTTCGATGGATTGCAATGGCTGGGACTTGATTGGGACGCCGAACCGGTCTTCCAGTTCTCCCGCGCCGATCGACATGCCGAAGTGGCCAACCAGTTGCTGGCCGAAGGCAAGGCCTATCGCTGCTACTGTTCGCCAGCCGAACTGGATGCCATGCGGGCGGAACAGAAGGAAAAAGGATTGCCGATGCGCTACGATGGGCGCTGGCGCGATAAGGCTCCGTCCGAAGCGCCGGCCGATGTCCCGCCGGTAATCCGCCTGAAAGCCGAGCGCAGCGGCGAAACCGTGGTTCAAGACAAGGTGCAGGGCGAGGTTCGTGTGGCCAACGAACAACTGGACGACATGATCCTGTTGCGGGCCGACGGCACGCCGACCTATATGCTTTCTGTGGTGGTTGACGATCACGATATGGCGGTCAGCCACGTCATCCGCGGCGACGATCATTTGACCAACACCTTCCGCCAGATCCAACTCTATCGCGCTTGCGGCTGGGATATTCCGGAATTCGCCCATATTCCGCTGATCCATGGACCGGACGGAGCCAAACTGTCGAAGCGCCACGGGGCCCTGGGCGCCGAAGCCTATCGCGACATGGGCTATCTCCCGGAGGCCTTGCGCAATTATCTGCTCAGGCTGGGCTGGGGACATGGCGACGACGAACTCATTTCCACCGAGCAGGCGACCGAATGGTTTGACCTGGGGGGGATCGGTCGTTCGCCGTCGCGGTTCGACATGGCCAAGCTGGACAATCTCAACGGACAATACCTCCGACAAGCCAAGGATGACCGGTTGGTCGCTCTGATTTCTCCGCGCCTGGAGGCGCTGACCGGGCAGCCGGTGAGCGAAAAACAAGCCGCCATGCTCTGCGAGGCCATGGCCAGCTTGAAGGAGCGCGCCAAGACTCTTGTCGAACTCACCGACAGCGCCGCGTTTTATTTACGTAAGCGCCCCCTTGCTTTAGACGCCAAGGCAGCCAAACTTATGGAGAGCGGCGGCAAAGAGACGCTTGCCCGTTTTGCACAAATTCTTGCCGCGCAGCAAAACTGGCGGCAGGATGCATTGGAGGATGAGGCGAGACATTTTGCCGAAGAACAGAAACTCAAGTTGGGGCAAGTGGCACAGCCGTTGCGCGCGGCCCTGACTGGATCGACCGTATCTCCGCCCATCTTCGAGGTTTTACGGATTCTAGGCCGGGATGAAAGCCTAGCTCGAATCAAGGACGCGTTGTAAGTGGTCGGAGACAAAATAAAGTAGCCGCCGCGGCCACTGATATGTTGGCGCGGTTCACATTTCAGGGAAACGAAGGGAATTCTCGACATGACTCAGAACGATAAGTCTTCGGACGCCACGTCGAATGAATCGGTCACGCTGATTGATAAGGCGAGCGGCCAACAATTCGAGCTTCCGGTGCTCCATGGCACGATCGGCCCCAAAGTCGTCGATATTCGTTCCCTGTATGGCGAAACCGGCTATTTCACTTACGACCCCGGTTACACCTCGACCGGTTCCTGCGAATCGAAAATCACCTATATCGACGGCGATGTCGGCGTCTTGTTGCATCGGGGTTATCCGATCGATCAATTGGCGGAACACTCCGACTATCTCGAAGTTTGCTATCTGCTTCTCAAGGGAGAACTGCCGAGCGTCGCCCAGAAAGCGAAGTTTGAAATCGACATTCGTACCCACACCATGGTCCACGAGCAGATCGCCTCCTTTTATCATGGCTTCCGCCGTGACGCCCATCCGATGGCGGTGATGTGCGGTGTCGTCGGCGCCTTGTCGGCCTTCTATCACGATAGCCTGGACATCGCCGATCCTCACCAGCGCATGGTCGCCAGCGATCGCCTGATCGCCAAGATGCCGACCATCGCCGCCTGGGCTTACAAATATTCGCAAGGACAGCCGTTCATCTATCCGCGCAACAACCTGTCCTTTGCCGAAAACTTCCTGCATATGATGTTCGCCACGCCTTGCGAGGAATACAAGGTCAGCCCGGTGCTGTCCCGCGCCATGGAACGCATCTTGATCCTGCATGCCGACCATGAGCAGAATGCTTCCACTTCGACGGTCCGACTGGCGGGCTCCTCGGGCGCCAACCCCTTCGCCTGTATCGCCGCCGGCATCGCCTCGCTGTGGGGTCCGGCCCATGGCGGCGCCAACGAAGCCGTTTTGCAGATGCTGACCCAGATCGGTCACAAGGAACGCATCCCCGAATTCATCACGCGGGCAAAAGACAAAAATGACCCGTTCCGTCTGATGGGCTTCGGTCATCGCGTTTACAAGAACTATGACCCGCGCGCCAAGGTCATGCAGCGGACCTGCCACGAGGTTTTGGACGAACTGGGGGTCCGCGACGA
>DATNIV010000084.1:0-3079 GCA_035604255.1 Telmatospirillum sp.
AAACCGATCCGGCGCCGGTCGAACCTTACCGTCGTCAAGGCCGGATGGATATGCGCGGAAAAGGGAAAATCTCCAAACCCCATAATGGCAACGTCCGAGTTCCAGAGTCCCTGGCGCAGAGACCATCTCCACGGCCACATCGGTGACGCCTTGTTCTCCAAGCTCCCGCAGAAAGCCATCACGCCGCTGTGTCGCCCGGCCATCCTCCGCAGCGACAACGGCAAAATGCCGATAGCCTTTTTCGAACAAAAAACGAGCGGCCGCACGCCCGACCTTCTGGTGAGAAAAGCCGATAACGACGTCGATCGGCGTCGGCGTGAGATCCCATGTCTCGATGATCGGTATCTTGGCCGCCAACAACTGTTGGCGAACCTGACGCGAATGAGCGATGCCCGTCAGAAACACGGCATCGGACTTTCGACTGAGAACCGCTGCGATCAATTCGTCTTCGCGCGATTTCCGAAACCCTGACTGCCCAAGCAGAACCTCGTAACCCGCCTCGCTCAAACGATCTGAAAGGGCCTCGACAGCTTCGGCAAACATCGAGGTCACGATGCTCGGAGAGGATCCGAACGACATCGCCAAAGCATGGGATAAATTGTGCTGGGCTGGCGCTTCAGTCGGCCGCAGCGGCCTCGCTACGCAGGCGATCGGCGCTTTCGACGTGGCACTTTGGGACATGAAGGCAAAGCGCGCAGGCCTGTCGCTCGCCAAACTCCTCGGCGCCCAACGGGATTCGGTGCGCTGCTACAACACGTCGGGTGGGTTTCTGCACACCCCCCTCGAAGAACTTCTGGTCAACACCACGAAATCGCGCGAACAGGGAATCGGCGGCATCAAGCTCAAAGTTGGCCAACCGGATTGGGCTCTCGACATCGAGCGCGTCTCCGCAGTTCGCAACCATCTCGGCAAAACTTTTCCGCTGATGGTCGACGCCAATCAGCAATGGGATCGGCCGACGGCTCAAAGGATGGGTCGCATCTTTGAGAAATTCAACCTGATCTGGATCGAAGAACCGCTCGATTGCTATGACGCGGCCGGTCATGCGGCACTAGCCGCCCAGCTCGACACCCCGATCGCAACAGGAGAGATGCTGACGAGCGTGCTCGAACACTGGGACTTCATCCGCCAAAACGGCGCCGATTTCCTGATGCCGGACGCACCGCGCGTCGGCGGCATCACGCCGTTTCTGAAAGTGGCGACGCTGGCCGAATTCGCCGGCCTGCAGATCGCCCCGCATTTCTCGATGGAACTCCACGTTCATCTCGCCGCCGCCATGCAGCGAGAACCTTGGGTTGAACATTTCGAATGGCTGGAACCGCTCTTCAACGAACGCCTGGAACTGAAGGATGGCCGGATGATCGTACCGACGAGACCAGGGCTTGGTGTCAGCCTCAGCGAGCAAACCACAAGCTGGACAGCGGAAACGGTTGAAATCGGGAAGCGCCTTTAAACATCCCGCCCCTCCTTCGCATCTGATCGCCGGATGACACCAAGACCAAACCCGATTGTTCCGGCGATCAGAATTGCGCGACGTCGCCCCGATGAAGACGCTTGCTATCGCTCGTCATTTCCCGCACCATCACAAACCTGTCATACAGGTTAGCCGCCAGACATTGTTAGGGAGAGGACACTTTCTCCCCATGGTTGATCTCTCGTGCGGCAAAAACGAAAGACTCCGTTGGAAGGTGCTGGAATGCCTGGGAAAGCCGCTTTGTCTATTCGTACGCTTCTCGGTCTGGTGATCGGGATCATGGGGTTGCTGCTGGTGATCCTCACCTCCGGCAGTCTGGTCGAGTCCATCGACCGCACACGGGATGCCCGTCGCGTCACCGCCCAAACGACGGCAAGCCGGAGTCTGTTCAAAACCCTGATGGCGTTTCGCCTTGGACGCGGCATCGAAATCCTTGGCCTGAATCGCCAAGACGTCGTCGACGCCGCGTTCGGCTCCGATATCGCCGGCTATCGCCGGACCGGGGAAGACGCCTATTCCGAAAGCCTGAAAGCGTTGGAGTCCATCGAGATGACGGGACTGGCCAACGTCATCTCACGCTTGAAGACAACGCATGACGCCGCCGCAGCCTTGCGATCCAAAGTCGATGCGTCGCTGCGCCAGGACAAAAGTTTACGCGATAGCGCCTTGACCCAGGAGTACGCGACGGTCACCCAGACCCTTCTCGACGCGGTCATCGCCACCAGCGACCTTCTGGAAGCCTCGATGAAGATGATCGATCCCGTGGTCGATCACTTCCTCTCGATCAAACGCGCCGCCTGGACGACCCGCCTGAACATTGGAGCCTCGTCGACACGCATCCAGAACGCCATCTCCGCCGGGCAGTCCTGGCAGACGGCCGACCTCATCGGTTGGCGGGAAGACAGGGCCCGCGCGCTCCTCGCCTGGAAACTGGTCAGCGAAGCGACCGCTCGTCCGGACACGCCGAAAATCCTCGTCGACGGTGTCGCCAAGGCCAATATGAATTTCATCGGCCCCTATGCCGATTCGATCATCGCCTTGCCGGCCAAGCTGATCGCTGGAGACCCTCCGGGCATCGCCATCACCGAGTTGCACAACAACGAAACGGAGAAGAACGGCTATATCGTCGACGTGGTCGATCTGGCCCTCGGCCAGATGGTGGCCCGCGCCGACGATCAGGCGGCGAAAGCCTTGCGCGGCCTGGTTGGCAACGGCTTGCTGTTGATCACGGCTTTGGCCTTGGCCGGATCGGGGTTTCTCATCGTCAGCCGACGGGTCAGCGGACAGATCCTCGCCCTAACCAAGATCATCGGCCGTTTGGCCGAGCAGGATTACCGGGTGGACATCGCCGCCAACGCCCGCGGCGACGAGATCGGCCGGATGTCCCAAGCCTTGATCGTGCTTCGCGAAAATGGGCAGCGCGCCAAAGATGCCGCCGAGGCCCGCGCCCGCGAAACCGGGGAGCAAGCCCACCGCGCCCAGCTTATCGATGGGTTGTGCCGACAGTTCGAGGGACAGGTCGGACGCAATCTGACTTCAGCCGACGAAGCGGTGTCCTCCCTGATGCGGGCCGCCGAAACGATGTCGGAAACGACGTAGGTGTCG